>NZ_CP015193.1:1800000-1961979 GCF_002214605.1 Thermococcus chitonophagus
CCCCACTTATGCCCAGTATATAGGGATCAGCGAGGGGATTCTTGAAGAGGGCCTGAGTTGCCGTTCCTGAGAGAGCTAATGAGAAACCAACGAGATATGCTAACAAGATTCTCGGCAACCTGATCCCCAGGATTATGAATTCCATGCCCGACAAGTTCCCGCTCCTATAAAGAGAAATCGTTGAAGGGTTAAGAGATGAAAAAACCTCTCTAAGCGGAATCTTAACTGAACCAAAGGACAGAGCTATTAGTATGGAGGCAATTGAAAGTAGAGAGAGGGTAAGACTTACCTTCCTCACGATTTGGATAAATATTCCATCAGCTTATATCGTTTTCCTCCTTGATCATGTGCTTATAATAATACCACAATCCCCTAATTATGTCCCTGAGCTCTATCATGGTGTATAGCTCAGTCCTGTTTATCAGCTTGGCAGTCTCCTTCCAATCGTGGGCTTGGAGAACCCTGTGGATCAGAAGTACTATCTGCCTCTCATCGAGGTAAGGCCTCATCCAGCCGTCGAGGAAGTACAGCTTTACTAAGGGCTTGACGGCATCTACCACGGTGTCGTACGTTAGAACTCTCTTTATGAACATTTCGAGCCTCCTCTTTTGGGTCTTAGTGAGGTATATTGGGTAGCTAACAGCCTCACCGAACGGGGTCTCGAAAAGCCACCTCGCTATTTCGGGCTCAAGATCCCTATGGGTGTCACCTAACCATTCCGTTAGCCTTAACCTGAACTCATCATTGGCTTTCTTCACGATCTCCTTAGCCCTCTCGCTTATCGGCTTTATGACTATTGCAGTATACTCACCGCTCACGGGATTCCTCGTTGGACTTAGGTGAACCACGGCGAAGCCATTCCTCACCCAGAACCTTATTAGCTCGGGGCTCGCACCGAAACCTGAACCAACCCAGTCAAGGCCCTTCTCCTCGGCTTCCTTAACGAGTAACTCGAGAGCCTTGCTTCCCAAGCCCAGATCCATCGCATCCGGGTGCGTTGCTATTCTCACAACCCTATAGCCCCTCAGCTTTGCGAACTCCTTAGCGTAGTGGTGCTTAACCATCATATCCGGGATTATATTGCCGGGAGGCTTGTATCCCTTGGCCATCTTATCTATTACCGCCTTTGGAATTCCTCCCTCCTTAGCTATCTGGATTGCAGTTACAATTTTCCCGTTCTTGAGCCTTAGAACCCTGGCTTCATGGTGAGGAGCATCGGCCAGTAAAGCTACATCGCTTGGCCTGTTTCTGTAGTGGGCTAAAACGTAGATCCCAACGAAGTGTCTCAGGTCTTCCCTGTCGTTCTCGAACCAGTCATCTAAGTCAGGCTCCTCTAGATAAACTTCCATCTTCCTTATTAACTCATAATCCTCCTCGGTTAGCTCAACTGGCTCAGCATCTAAGAGGAGAACATCGAATAGCCACTTCTCTATTGGGTCTCCCTCCGCATACCTTATTGGAACTGAGAGGTGGACTTCCTTATACTCCCTCTTCTCCTTAGCCTTCTTGAGGAACTTAACCGAGAACCCCCTTCCAGCTCCCTCGTAACCATGTATTGTTGAGGAGAATACAACCCTTTCTTTCTCGAGGTACCTGTGCAGAATTGGAACGTGAATCCCTGCTGCTTCATCGACTATGTAGAGGTCAGCTTTCTGCCTATAACCCTTAGTTGGTGGGTAATACCTTAGGGCAATTCCTTTGGCGTATAGCTCTTTTATTAGGCCATTTTCTTTAACGGTCTTCGTCTTGTAACCCAGAACTTCTAAGCTCCTCTTCGCGAACCTGAACAGACTTTGCACGTTCTCTATCTCTGGGGCCGTAACAACTATCCTAAACCTTTTCTTCTTGCTTGTGACGGCCAGACCTACAGCAGCTATTCCCACGGAAACGCTCTTACCCCTCCCCCTATCAGCCGTTAGGACTATCATTCCCTCGTTTTCTATTAAGCTCTCAAGGGCCCTCAGAACTTCAACTTGACCCCTAGTTAGGCACAGTTCGTACAACTCCCTGGGAAACCTCGTATCCTTTGGGATCTCAACTTTTTCCCTCTCAGGGAGCTTTGCTTGACTCTTGTACTTCCTGGGCTTCCTTTCAGCCTTTTTCTTGTCGGCGTTTATTATGTATATTCCCTTATGCTCCGTGAACTTTCTGATTAACCTCCTATTGAACCTCTTCTTCACGTCCTCTATGGTGTATGGTGGTGTAACTAGACTCTTGTGGAATCCCGTCCACATGTCCTTCCACTTCTCAAACGGATTTGTGAGGACGAATATTATCCCTCCACCCCTTACGGTTTCAATGATCCTTCCAAGATCGTTCGGAGAGTAGTCGTAGCTTAGATCAATTATCAGGACATCAAAAGTCCTCCCCAGGATGTCCCTGCTATACTTGAAAGTTACAGATGTTAAATCGGCATTCGGGGCAAGAACGGAGAAGTGCTTCCTGAATTCCTCAAATCTCCTTCTTCCATACGTTTCTTCCCCCAGTGCGTCTGTAGCATACAGAACCTCTACCCCCTCGGTGTCCCTAAGCTTTCTATCGAGAAATTCGGGGATGTACTCGGAGATAACCCGAGCAACGCCTCCAGCTAGAATTCCAGCGAGTTTGGCCTTCTCTAGGGTTTCACCTTGAAGAACTATCATTCTTCTGTGAAAGTTTTCAATAGCCTGTGCTAAAGCCGTCTCAGTGAGCTTGATAAGTGATTCTTTAACCTTCTCATTTCTCGCGTACTCACGGATATCCTTTGGAAATCTAACTTTAAGCGTCATCTTTCATCCCAGTAAAAGAAGATTGTGGGAACTTAAAAACTTCAACTTTCTTGACCCTTCAGTATTTGCTGGATGTCATTGTAAATTGTATCCCTAGAAACGCCAAACATTCTGGCCAGCTCGGAGATGTTCAATGCCTTAGGATTAAAGTTTACTAGCTCGAGTAGCTTTGCCAATATTTTCCTCCTACTTTGGAGCTTTAATTCTTCAAAACTTGTTTTAACGGGCTTATTATATAAGATCACTGCAACCGCATAGGTTCTTCTAGTTACTGGAGTAGTGTATGTTTCCAAGGAGAAGTCTTGAATTTCTATGTCAGGTGTTATTTTGGAGTTCAGTTTCTCCTGAAGCTCCTCTATTGCTCGATCCTTGCTCCCGGAGACGGCATAATCAACTATTATGCCAGGCTTGTATGGCTCTCCAAGGTCAAAAGATGCCATTATTGAGATCGATAAAAATGCACCCATTGTTATCTTTATTTTCGATGTTGTGACTTTTCCACGCGGTGGGAACTTTCTTTGAGCTAGATTGTTCAAATTTTTGATGCATTCCCTTACGTTAGCCCCTTCTGAGTGCAATATAGCAAGCATATTTCAACACCTACAAAAATGATTTATATCACAAGCAGAATTGGGGGTTAATGTATATATAGGCTTCGATAGAAGATATTATAGAGTATCAAACGCGGAGGTGTAGGAAATGAGAAAGGCTCAAGGAGCAATTGAATACCTTTTCATGATTGCTGCAGCCTTGATAATAATAGCGGTAGTAATAAGGTACCTGAGGGGTACAGGTGAAACGGCAGGACAGCAAGCTAACCAGACGGTAAGCCAGGCAGGACAGCTCATTCAGAGTGCTATAAGTCAAGCCATCAGCAACGCAACCAAGTGAATATACCTCTTTTTAATTCTCTGACTTTTAAAATATTTTTACCAAGGTGAATTCTAGTGAAGAGGTCACAAGGTTCTATCGAGTACCTCATACTCTTGGGGATCACTATAGTAATAATATTCATAGTTGTTGGCTATGTAGCAACTTATACCCACAGTGAGGCTTCTACAGCCAATAGAACAGCAGGTAATGTTATATCCAATGTAAAGGAAGGAATCCTCAACATAACAAGTGAAGAGGCTAATAGATAGTATCCACCTTTATTACTATTTTCCCCCCTTGCCCTCCAAGTTTAATATACCCTTTTCTGACATCTATCTTCCCCTTGATTATTATTTTATATTTTCCAAAAAACATGGTGTTGTTAAGGATCGTAAAGTTCCCTGGAACTTTCAATATAACCTCCTTGGCATAAATGACAAGAGTAGAACCCACTAAACTAATTCTTGCCGAAGTGTTATCCTGGACTACTGCATAATCGTTGCCACTTGCCACCACCTTTAGTGAAATTGGGCTCTCATGAAAGCTCAGCCCTAAGATTTTATCCCCATTGTGAAAAAGCACCAGAGAACCTCTCTCTGTTCCTATATTCAATGGTTTAGCGCTACCCTTTTTATAAACTTCAACAACTTCACCGTCCGAGTAAGAGTGGGCATACGTGAGGGTATAATTAGTGTGAAGAACATTTAGAATTTCCTTGTACTTTTCTCCTAACCCAGGTTTTTTGAGCATCGAATAGAACCATGTATCAACTATTATTGTTGACGTATTCCCAAGCCCCTTCATGAACTCCCCTGGATCAAGCTTTCTCAAGTACAGGAGACCAAAGTTATCAATATAGTAAGGGGGTTCTGAAATGCCGTGAATGAAAGCTATCATTGGATTAAAGGAATAAGCAGACCCTTCAACTTCTGGCTCCCAAAGAATTTCTTCATGCTCAAGGAATGCTATTGGAAGCTTTCCCTGGGGCAGTGTGGCCGAAAATATCAAAGATATTACCAAGAAGGGGGCAACTTTTTTTGGATCCCTTAGCGAAGTAGAAAGCGCTATCATGGCCAAGAGGATTAAGGGATATAGAAAGCGAGGGGCCCCAGGCATTGGAGCTAGAGCATAAAATAAGGCACCAAAAAACAGTAACTTAACTAAATCCTCCCTCATTTTCTCCCCCACGGTTACGTAAAGGAACAATAGGAAGAGTAGGAGGGTGTAGGGATACAGCATTTCAAAATTTGATCCTCTTATATTCGAGATAACACTAGCTAGCGCTGAGGGTAAGCCCATAAAAAGGATCCCTCTACCTTTATTTGCTAAGTAGACATCTTCTATATATTCATTCCCACATAGGAGGAAAAATGGTAGTTCAACTATTGCCTTTCCAATTATAGCATATGAGAGCAGGGAAAATGCTCTGTATAGGTCAAAAGAAGCATTAAATTCCACAGCCTTCTCCTTAAGCGCGAAATACGTTAACAGGAGCAAAAAAGTGAGTAATCCATACTTCGCTCCCATAATCTCAATTGATGAGAACCCAGGAACTGGAAATATACCCTTAGTCAATTTATGAGGGTATAAGATTGTCACTGGCGTGATAATAAGGATGTACGCTAGATACGCCTCTACCAATGCTTTGAAGATGCTTCTTTTGACTCTTACGTTCACAATAATGCTCATCAGTATTGCAACCGCAAAAGGTAAGAACGTGTGCTTGATTGAGGTCCCCATCCCGAGAACAAAAGCAGAGAGCTTTGGTCTTCCCTTAATGTAAAGATATACACTCAAGAAAACGAAAAGCTCGAGAAGAGTCTCGTGTAATGCCAGGGAGTTAAGGAATATTGTCTGAAGGTCTAAGGTTGGAATTAACGCTATAAGAATTCCCCTTCCCCCCAAGGCCTCACCAAGTTTATAGGCTAATATAACCGAAACAAGGCCGAGGAACAGGGACAGACCTCTACCCCAAACGTACGTTGCGGGGAATATCTTAAACCACAACGCTAACAGGATGTAATAAAGGGGAGGATGAACAGTGAATATATCCTTATACGGTATAGTTCCCCTGGCAAATTCTTTTCCTATCATCAGGTAAGTTCCCTCATCGTAGTCAAAAGACCCATAGAAATGAAAGAGAAGCGGCGCCCTTAGGATGACATATACTGCAATCACGGAGAGAAGGAGTATTTCTTTTCTCATTTCAACCACCCTCAAACCTCACATATTCAACCCCCAGGGGGTTTAGGTATGAGCAATTGCATAGTATCCTTATATCGTGAAGGCCTGGAGCTAGATTTACTGGAATTCTTAGTACCTTTGGTTTTTCTGAAAGTTCAGTTGTCAGAGCTAGCCTATCGTCAACGTAAATATTTGCTTTTTCACGTCCTTTTCCTACTGCAATTTTAATTTCCAACATTTTAATGTACTCCTTTGTACAGAACAGTATCGTTGAATTCTTTGATACCGAGACGGCGTAAGGATATCCCATAAGCCTTAGCTTTTGAGTGGCATAGTTCTTTATTATGAAGCCATGGACAAAGTACTTCGTTGAGTTCAGCCAACTTATCTCCCCCGATGCTAGGTAATACGAGCACACCTTCTCAATAGCTCTGCTAGAGGTCTTATTTACCCGGGACAACAACCAGAGGCCATTATAAAACTCAAGTATTCCATATTTAGAATAGAGCTGGGTAACATCTAGTGGATACGCCCTAAGCTCCCCAGCTCCCCTGCTGTCAACGTAGATGTAGGTTGCATTATCAACTCCCCCTCCATAGCATTTTATTGGAGTATCGGTTAGTATCGGTATCCATCTTCCCGAATCAAACTCACATGCCGTCAATACTTCATGATCTCCGACAATTTTGTGAACTTTAAGAATGAAATCCACAGTTTCATCGTCTAGCAAGTAAGAGGACTCACTTGCGAGGTGCTCTATTCTTACATATGGGAAAGCGAGTGCAATACCCGCGATTAAGAGAAACACCCCCAAGGATCTCCAGCGCCTTATTATCAAGTAGAGCCCCTGGGCACTTATTATGGGTATCAGAGGTGTGGCAAGCATAAATGCTCTCTCCGAGTTCCATATGGCAGATACTACTGGAACATGAACCCTGAAGAATATTTTGTTAAGGATTATAAGCAGAATAACAAAAAAAGTTCCCGAGATTGGCCTGTAGACAAATAGACCAAGCAAAAATGCAAGACCAAAGATAATTTGACCATTCGACACAAAGGTATATTTTAGCATGTGTTTAAGGAACTCAGGGTTGTCCTTATTTGGGTAGTAGCTGTTGACCTTAACTGTTCCTTCAGCATATTTCTGAGGAAGGGGCATGAAAATTATCATCAATATTAGGCTCGTGGCTAATTGATATGAGAACTTCCTAAGATCTCTCAAGACGAGAAGTGCCATTATCTGGAAAACTATATACTGGTAGGGGTGAACAATCCCCATAGTCCCGCCAAAAATCCCAAGTATTGCTGGGCTGGACCTCTCCTCCCTGACTTCAAATAGGACAAACGCGGAAAACAGAAAGAGAAGATAATTGAAAAAGGCCGGTAATAGGGCATATTGCACAAAGTAGAAATAGAGAGCAGAAACAGAGGTAATGGGAGCTGCTATTAACCCAATTTCTCGCTTTATCTTCTTACCAACCAAATATGTAGCAACCGGAAGGTACGCTATTTCAAAAAGTCTCAGGGCATTCATAGCATATATGATCTCCCCACTAACCCCGCCAGTATAGAAAGCAACTAAGACATGATAACCTGGGGGGTAGTTCGAAATAGTCTTGCTGAAGTATTCAGGAACGAGTGAGGGGGAAAAGTATGGGGTATTAGAAAGCAATATCATTTTGACTTTTGAGCCATGAAACCACGTATCAGCGGCCCTATAGTCTGGAAGGAGGAAGTAAAAGCTCCTGACCAAAAACGAGAGGAAGATTGATGCTAGAAGGACTGCACCGTCAAAATTTTCAATTTTAATCCTTATACTCGTCTTTAGACTTAAAACAACCGAAAAAACAGCCATAGTGGGCCAGATAACAGAAAAAGGGATCCCTATTCTACCAAAAAATAGCCCAACAAGAATCACTACAATGAAGCCAATACCGGGGCTCAAAAGCAGAACTTCCCAAGGATCAGAGTTCTTAAATAATCTGCTTCCAGTTAGAAAACCAAGTATAGATGTAGCTAGGATCAGAGAAAAGGGATGTCTAGAGAGGAAAAGGAATGCCAGTATTAATCCTCCGGACACTCGCAGGGCTTTTTTCCACAATACGGACACACCCCAGGATACTTCTTCTTTGCCGCCTCCTCCAAATCAATACCCACAAGATTTGCTAAACTCGCGAGCCAAGCCAAAACATCGGCAAACTCCTCTTCTAGGGCATCTTTATTGTTCTTTCTCAAAGCCTCGGCTAGTTCACCAACCTCCTCAACAAACCAGAAAAACGTCCTCTCAACTCCTCTCTTCTTATCCTTGTGATAGTAAATCTCTCTGATCATCTCTTGGAACTCGCTAATCTTCATTTTCTCACCCCCTGGGTTTTTCTATCATAGCACAGGATGTAGAAAGCTAGTAGGGACTTCCACTTACCGTAAGGTTCTATGACCTCTCTAACGTCCTTCTCCCTAACGTCCTTCACCTTCAGCCCAAATATCTTGGCTATCCCCCTCCTCAACCCTAAATCTCCAGCCGGATAAACGTTCTTTCGAAGTCCGTACATTAGGAACAACTCTGCACTCCACTTCCCGATGCCCTTGAACTTCGTGAGGTACCTTATCGCTTCCTCTTCACTAAACTCCCACAGATCAAGCCTCAAATTTCCTTTAATGAACTCCTGGGTTACGGAAAGTATGTAGTTGGCTCTATATCCAAGCTTCGCTTCTCTGATTTTATCCCCTAAGGAGAGGATATCCTGGGGTTCTGGAAACAGGTATAGATCACCCGCTTTTCTCCCAGCTAGCCTCACTAGGTTGTGTATCGCCTTCTGTGCGAACTCAAAACTTATCTGCTGCTGAGCTATAACCTCAACTATCGCCTGATACAAGCTTGGAGCCCCAGGAATAGTCAAGCCATAAAATTCCTCGATCAAAAACGCAAACTTTGAATCGCTTATCTCGGAGTAAAAGGATTCTAGATCCGTATCAAGCCCCAGGACAAACCTTATCTTCTCTATAGCCTCCTTCTTCTCTCCCCGCGAGAGATTCTCGGGAACTATGAAGTCTCCATCGTAGCCCACTACACCCTGGGGTAAAGCTTGCCAGAACACTCCCCTTTCGTACTTCCACGTCCCGTTCTTTATCATCTCATGCGTCGTTTTCTTCAGGTCGATCATTTTAACCACGCTCAGCAAGGCCCTATCATCACTTTTCAGTGCAGTTCGCTCTCATCATCGCCAGCCACTATGTTTTTTAATGCCCAACTTAAAAGGCTTAGTGGGGAAAGTTATGGCCAAGGCTAAGCCAAGGTACTGCGAGCTTTGTGGAAGGGAGATAAGGGGGCAGGGGCACGTTATAAGGATTGAAGGTGCCGAACTTTTGGTCTGTGACGAGTGCTACAGAAAGTACGGGAGGAAGCCCGGAACCTTCAGCATAATGCCCAGGAGAGAGCCAACGAGAAGAGCATCAACTCCAAGGCCCAGGCCCCAGGTGAGAAGGGAGAGGCCGTTAATAACCGAGGACATCGTTGAGGACTACGCGGAGAGGGTCATGGAGGCAATAAGGAGGAGCGGGCTGAGTTATGAGGAGCTCTCCCATAAAGTGGGTCTCTCCGTTAACGTTCTGAGGAGGATAGCTCACGGAGAGTACACGCCGACAATTGAAGAGGCCAGGAAGCTTGAAAGATTCTTTAAGATAAAGCTCATTGAGAAAGTTGAGGCTGACTTCGAGCAAAAGCCCTTAATCCCCAAGGACTACGAGCCAACTCTGGGGGATATAGCGAGAATAAAAATTAGAAAGAGGAAGAAGTAGCTAGTGCCACGTTGTTACTTTCCTCTCAACTTTTCCAGCCATGGCATCTTTGATCGCTTGCTCAATTATCTCCAAGGCCTTCTCCGCGACCTCTTGGGTTAGAACAAGTGGCGGGGTTATCCTTATCACGTTCCCAAACATTCCATAGCTCGGGAGGATTAGGCCAAGCTCGAATGCCCTCCAGCAGATCTTCCCTGTCATCTCCGGATCTGGCTTATCCCCTTCTTTAACTATCTCCACTCCGATCATTAGTCCTTTTCCTCTGACATCACCTATTATCTCGTACCTCTCCTGCATTTCCCTTAGCCTCTTCCTTATGAACTCTCCAACCCTCAGGGCATTCTCCAATAGTTTTTCCTCTTCTATTATCTCTAGCGTAGCCTCAGCTGCTGCAGATATTACCGGATTTGCGGCTGGCGTAAGAAGGGCAGAGCCGCTCGTCACTTCCATAGGCTCTTCCTTTCCGATGACCCCACTGAGGCCCATTCCGCTTGCAACACCTTTGCCAAAGATCATCAAGTCAGGCTCAACGTCGAACCACTCGCTACCCCACCACTTTCCAGTCCTTCCTATTCCGGTCTGAACTTCATCCATAACCAAAAGGATTCCATGCTCCTCGAGGATTGGCTTTAGTTCCTTGAAGAAGTTCTCCGGAGGAACAACTATTCCCGCATCACCCTGAATTGGTTCAGCAAAGAGGGCGGCAACTTCATCCGGGGGAACAACGTGGGCAAATACGTAGTTCTCAAGGTAGTCAAGGAACCTGTTTATGAGCTCGTCGGGCTCCTCGTAACCGTTAATTCCCCATACGTTCCTGTAGGGATTCGGGTATGGAAGCCAGAACACCTGGGGCATTAGCGGAGAGTAACCCCTCTTCTGGGAGACTTGGAAGGATGCTATGGAAGTTGCCCCAAACGTCTGCCCGTGATATGCCCCTATAAAGGCCAGAATCCACGGCCTTCTAGTTGAAAACTTTGAGACCTTAATCGCCATATCTACGGCATCGCTTCCGCTTAGCCCGAATATTATCTTGGGGTTCTTTATTATCGAGATCTTTGCCAGTTTTTCAGCGACCCGTATCGCCCTTTCATTGTGAGTGTAGCCAATCATCGAGTGTTGAATTAACTCTACTTGCTCCTGAACTGCCTTCACCAGTTTGGGATGAGCGTAGCCCGTGGATGCAGCTGCAGCTCCCGCCAAGAAGTCTATAAATATATTGCCATCGACATCTTCTATAAGCGGGCCAAACCCTCTTTTAGGAACTAAGGGAAACAGCTTTACTCCGATTCCCGTTGATAGTACCTTTCTTTCCCTCTCTACAAGCTCCTTTGCTTTTGGTCCTGGGGGCTTAACAACTATTCGAGGATACTCCATAATGCATCATCTCAAAGAAATATTATGTGAACAAAAAATATAAGTTAAGCGAAAAAAGTTGGAAGAATGACAAACGTTATGGGTTCTTGGATATGAACTCCTCGGTGTACTGCTTGATTATTGGGTATAGCACTATCAGTCCGATGAGGTTTGGAATGGCCATCAGCCCGTTCATCATATCCGAGAAGTTCCAGACGTCCTCAAGTGGCTTGACTGCACCGATGTAGATGAAGATCACGAAGAGTAGGTTGTAAACGAGGTGGAGCTTTGGATAGAGGTTGGCGAACTTGTTTGGATCCTGGGTGATCCACTTAGCTAAGTACATGACGTTCTGCCTTCCGTAGAATGACCACGCCAGAATCGTGGAATATGCGAAGAGCACTATTCCTATTGCCACCATTATCTTTCCTATCTGCCCGAACGCTTCAGCAAATGCTGCCTGAGTGAGCGGTGCACCGTTTAAATCTGGGTACTTTGCATAAGCTCCGGTAACTACTATGCTTATTCCAGTAAGTGAGCAGATTATCAGTGTGTCAATGAATGGACCGAGCATAGCAACGTGAGCCTGTCTAGAGGGATGATCAGTTTTAGCGGCAGCGTGGGCGAGGGTTGCCGTTCCAAGGCCTGCCTCATTGGAGAAGAGACCTCTCTTGACACCCCAGATTATAACCTGGCCTATGGCACCACCGGCAACTGCCTTTCCTGTGAACGCATCCTTGATTATTGTCGCAATTGCACTTGGTATCTGGCCTGCAAACTTGATCCAGACTCCGACCGCGAAGAGGAAGTAGATTATTGCCATGAAGGGAACGAGCATCTCGGCAACTTCACCGATCCTCTTAATTCCACCAATGACTACTATGAACGTTAGAACAGCCAGCGCAAGTCCAGTAACCCATACTGGAATACTGAATGCTTCCTTTATTGCCGCAGCCACTGAATTTGACTGTGTCATGTTACCAATGCCAAAAGCTGCTATTGCCGCGAACAGGGCGAATAATACTGCCAGTATTTTTCCAATGCTCGGTAAAAACTCCTCCTTCAGAAGTGCCAATCCAAGGATCGCAAAGAGAACTGCAATGATAAACGCCAAGATCTTGAGTCCTCCGCTGAGACCAAGCCCATCCTTTGCAATAAAGATTGCAAAGAGTATCGTCATTATCGAGGCTATGACCCTGCTAATTCCAGTCCCCTTAACTTCTGAAAAGCCCCTCTCGAGGAAATTAAATGTTCCTCCGATCATTGTTCCATCTGGGAGTTTGCTTCTGAAGGCAACGCCCAAGAGGCCCTCTGAATATCTGGTTGCCATTCCAACAAGTGCCGTAACCCACATCCAGAAGAGTGCCCCAGGACCGCCAAAGTGAATTGCCGTAGCGACTCCAGCAATGTTACCGATTCCTACAGTTCCTGAGATCGTTGCCATTAAAGCTTGAAACGGCGTAATATCTCCTTCGCCAGTCTTTTTCCTACCTTCAAAGAGCGTATATCGAATCGACCATCCAAGTCTCCTGAACTGTATTCCTTTGAGCACTATTGTAAGTAGCAATCCTGTACCCAACAAAAGGACTATCATTGGCGGTCCCCAAACTTCACCATCCAACCAATTGACAAAGTCCATAATTCCACCCATTAATGCACCCCCAAGTATATTGTCGAATTTCATTATTGCATAATGGAATATTTAAGACTTGCTTGCTCCTAATTTAACATACATGAAATTCTTTGCACTATATAGAAAAGTTTAAACATTAGGACTCCCAAGCATGTATCAATGAGAGCAAGGATCGTGCTACTATTTATCGTAATACTTGCAATGATTGGTTTAATCAGGGGAACAGCCCATAGCGAGTGGGGAAGTTTAAGTGCCGACGTAATTCTTGAGGCAATAGTCTTCATCTATATTTTTGCGGCAATAGTTGCGTTTATATTCCTAATTCTGATAAGGGAAAAGGACATAGAGAGGGAAGATATGTATAATTGGAAGTTCTCCCTTAAAGAGCTTATCCTTTATGGCCTCTCATTTGTAATGGTTATGGTATACTTCTTCATCATCACCAAAGGACTCAAACTTCTTGCAAAATCACCAAAAAACGAAACAAGTACGAGAGTCGCCGTAGGAGGCACCTCCCCAACGCTCTTCAGACCTCCAGTCATGAGCAAGCCCGTTCCCACTCTGATAAGTTACATCCCGATAATCCTGCTACTGACAATAACAGTTTTCCTGGGACTTGAAGTCATTCGAGGGGTAAGAACCATTACAAAGAAGAGACAAGTAAAGAGAACACTCACGGACTTTGATATAAAGCTCCAAGAAAAGGGCCTGGATCTGTTTTCAAACCCCAGGGAAGCAGTTATAGAGCTGTACAAAAAAGCCGTATTATGGCTCGAAGTGTTAGGGATACCATATAAAGAAAGCTGGACGCATTGGGAACACGCTGAAAAGGTGGCTTATAAGAGGAGAGCGTATGTAGAGTTAGCAAGACTCTTTGAAAAAGCCAAATACGCACCAGACAAAGTCACGTATGAAGATGCAGAAAAGGCATACAAGCTGTATCAGGTGATAAAGGGTGAAAGTTAAGTACATAATACCTCTTATTCCGGCAATGGTTGCATTCACTTATGGCTCCTATCTAGTTAGGTGGATATTTGCGATAATAACCGCAGCCATCCTATTCGTATATTCTCTAGAAGACGTCGAAATACCGGCAAAATTTAGATTTAAACCGGAAGTCAACATGGATGATGAAATTAGACGTCTATCAAATATAGTTAAGAGAACAGAGAGAAGTAACACAGCCAGGAGGATAGTAGTTGATCATATCTTAGAGGCATATCACAATATGGGTTACGAATATTCAGACTTAAGGAAGAACCCGCCTGAAGCTTTAAGGTTACTTAAAGATGAAAGCAATTTCCTCGAAAGATTAGAAAGATCACTGGAAATATTAGAGGAGGAGGTAAAATGAACATAGAAAAGAAAGCTAAGATGATATTAGATGAAGTTAAAAAAGCCATAGTTGGGAAGGATGGTGTTCTGAAGTTGATTCTCGCTTCAATACTAGCGGATGGCCATATTCTCATTGAAGACCTCCCTGGACTTGCAAAAACCTTAATGGCTAAGAGCTTCGCAAAGGCGCTTGGCCTTCAATTTAAGAGAGTTCAGTTTACACCTGACTTATTGCCAAGCGACATCCTGGGTATTAATGTATTTAATCAGAAAACACTAGAGTTTGAATTTAGAAAAGGACCGGTATTTACCAACATTCTCCTAGCCGATGAAATAAACAGATCACCTCCCAAGACCCAATCAGCCCTTCTTGAGGCTATGCAAGAAAGACAGGTAACAATAGATGGGAAGACGTATCCCCTTCCCAAACCATTTATCGTAATAGCAACTCAGAATCCAATAGAGCAGGAGGGAACGTATCCCCTCCCAGAAGCCCAGCTAGACAGGTTTTTAGTTAGACTTAGAGTTGGATACCCAAATCGTGAAGATGAAAAAGAGATTCTGAGGAGGAGAATAGAGAGAAAGCAGGAAGAAGTCGATATTAAACCTGTGGTGAGTCCAGAAGACGTTCTAAAAATGCAGAAGGAGATCGAAGACGTGTATGTGAGCGATGCAATAATTGAATATATAGTGTCGATAGTATGGGCCACTAGGGAGGATAAGAGGGATATCGAAGTTGGTGTATCTCCAAGGGGAAGCTTGGCCCTTCTCAAGTTGGCAAGAGCTTACGCAGCCATTAATGGGAGAGATTATGTAATTCCAGACGATGTGAAGGCGATCGCTGTTCCAGCTTTGAGCCATAGAATTATATTGAAAAGGGAACTATGGTATACAAAAGTCAGTCAAGAAGCCATAATAGAGAAGATACTCGACAAAGTCCCAGTTCCAAAATTTGAGTGAGGAGCTATGAAAGCAACTGGAAGGGCTTATTCGTTAATGACGGTCGCATGGGTTATTGTCATAATGTCTTATCTCCTAGTCCGATGGGAGGGGATAGCCCTCACACTTCCTATTTTGACTATTTTTCTGCTTTCTTCTCTGCTCTTCAAACCAACAATCGATATTGAAGTGTCTAGGGAAATCTCATCATCACGGGTTATTGAAGGCCAAAAAGTCACGGTAAAGCTACGAATAAAAGCGAAATCCAAAGTGATATCGCTCTACATTCAGGATTTAACCCCAAATTCTGTTGAGATCATTGGTAGGAACTTTGCCGTTTTCTCGTTTAACAGTGGGGATGAACGTGAGATTAAGTATGAAATTAAAGTCCCACGGGGTTACCATAAGTTCGAAGGAGTTAGGGTCGTATACCGTGACCCATTGGGCCTGTTTGAGGAAGATAAGGTTATAGATCTCTACGATGAGGTAATTGGAGTTCCCCAAATAGAGGATATTATAACACCATATACAACAAAAGGCACTAAGATTACGATTGGACATCTCCCTTCTCCCAGACTCGGTGAAGGGTTAGAATTCCATGCCATTAGAGAGTACCAACCGGGTGATCCAATCAAGATAATAAACTGGAAGGCCACCGCTAAGCTTGGCAAGATAATGGTAAATGAGTTTGAGAGTGAAAGGAAAGTAGATGTGGTTGTTATAATTGACGCAACGTACAAGGGACAAAGCGTTTTTGACTACATGATGCGTGCAGCTTCTTCAGTATTGCTGGATGCCTTAGAGAACGGAATGAGCTTTGGTATCTTAATCTCTGAAGCGGTTCCACTAATGATAAATGTCGATTATGGAAAGAGACACTTTTTCAGATGCATTGATGCCCTGAGCATGGCTAAGCCAGACAAAAACAACCTTATCTTTTACCAAGTGGAGCATCTCTCAAAAACGAAGATACCACCAAGAGCCCAAATTGTATTTATCTCACCCTTCTTGACTAAGGAAAGTGAGGAGGCACTAATTGCCCTCTATACGCGGGGATACAGAGTAGTTGCAATAAGTCCCGATCCATACTCAACATACACTCCACAAACAAAAGAGGAGAATCTTGCAATAAAGTTGTTGTCATTAAAAAGAAAAGCTAGGCTCAAAAAAATGAGGAAATACGCCGTTATTATTGACTGGAATCTCAAGAAATCGTTGAGATCAGCCATTATGGAGGTTATAAAATGAAGATGAGGATATTAACGATATTTATCCTTGCAGTATTCCTTCTTCAATTTTCCCATGGTGTTATTCTCATTCCACTTTCACTTCTCAGCATCTTTTCCTTTTCCCTTGGAGCGGTGTTCCTAGCGATATTGGGGGCGTACCTAATAGCCACTGGAGCAACAGGAATTCTCGGGGTAATGACAATGGCCCTAGCCCTACTCGCGGTAGAGGTGGGAGAATTGGAAAGAATAAAGGCACCAGCAAGCCATTACCTTATTGCCACGCTTAGTGTGGGCTTGGCAATCCCACTCTACCTGATTACCTTAGGACTGTCGACCCTTAAATTCCCCCTTGACGTTACTTGGATTGCCGTAGTGTTTGCCTTCGCTCTATACATCTTTATAAGGCAGTCACTCTTCAACGGGTAGCCTCATCCTCCTAACGATCAGCAACGTCAGTATTCCGATGAGGGGCATTATCGTCAGCTCAGCCAGTGCCAAGGTCTCGCTGTGCTTCGCCAACAAATCGGTCACGGTAGGTGCAACAGCGTTAGCAGAGTTTGATATCAGACCAAGTGCAAAGTTAGCCCTAGGAACGACTTCCTGGGGGTATGTGGCTGGAGCGCTAGTCCAAAACGCGGGGCCCGTACCCTGCAGTGCCCCTACAAGGACAACACTTGCTAGGGCCAAGCTATAGTTCCCAGCCAGCATGGCTTTTGAGTAGACGACAAGTCCCAGGAACGCAACGGCATATGCTATTATCATGACTCTAACTATGGCATTGAACAAGCCCCTGGGGTCAGTATTCTTCTTTGAGAGCTGGTAACCGAGGTAACCAAACCCTATGCTCCAAAGAGCCTTAGAGATGCTAAGAGTCGTGGAGAGCGTTGCAACGTGGCTCTTGGTCCATCCCATCTTGTATCCGAGGCTACTTGAAAATCCTATTATGGTGAATATTACCCACAGGGCGGGGAAGAACGTGAAGCCAAGAACCCAAGTAAAGGGGAGTTTCCAGACATTTACCTTCGCTTCCCCTCCCCGTGGATGCCTTATCTCAAAGTCCTCCGTAAAGGCGTACCACAGAGCGTAAACAACGTATATGACCAAGCCCGTTAAAATGAACCCCATCTTCCAAGAGACGTAGCCCAGGAGATACCTCGCGCTTATACTCCCAAAGACGCCTCCCCAGAATATTCCGGAAAGTATTATGCCCTTTGCAAAGGGCCTTTCAGCGACGAAGTATCTCGCTATTTGCGTACTGAACAATGGAACTAGCCCAACAACGAAACCCTGAATGAATCTAAGGAAGACAACAGCATTCCAATTGCCAACAAAGGGTATCAGCATTTGGGGAATTGCAGCCCAAGAGACAACAATTCCGACGCTTCTCTTAAACGACCCCTCATACAGCCTCGTATGGCCTATCAGGAATGCGACGAATAAACCAAAAACATAGGCTATGTGTTGAAGCTCATAAGCTGAATCGGGAATTCCAAAGTGCTTTATTATGTCCGGCCTCGCAACACCCATGAACGTTAGGGTTCCAAAGCCCGCGGTCATCAATAACGTGTCAAGTATCACGGACTTCCACCTTCCCATTGTACCACCTCCTCAAAGCTTTCCAAGCAACATCAACACGCCAAACGCAATGAATAGGACTCCAGCAGCTTTGTGAACGATATCTAAAGGCAAAGAGTCCTTAATTTTCTCACCTATCAGGGCCCCAATTAAGTTGACCAATGCCAATCCCAATATCGCCCCTATAAAAGCTTTCCACCATCCATATTTCGATGCGAAAGCTATCGTAGCGAGTTGAGTTTTATCTCCAAGTTCGGCCAAAAAAATAGCTAGAAAGATCTGAAATATCTCTTTCATCCTTTCACCTCGCTCAATGCTCCCTCTATCCTGTCCATAGCCTCTATAAGCTTCTCTTTACTTGTTGCATAGCTTATTCTTATGTACCCTTCTCCATTCTTTCCAAATGCCGTTCCTGGGATTACAACAACCCTAGCTTTTTCAAGTAGCCACTCGCTGAACTCCTCGCTACTCATTTCAGTTTCACTTATGTTCGGGAATATGTAGAAGGCACCTTTTGGCTCTCTGACGTTTATGTAGGGCATCTTCTTCAACCTGTCAAGCACGAGCTTTCTCCTCTCTGCATACTCTCTCCTCATCTCCTCGACGGCTTTCCAGCTCTCCTCACTCCTCAGTGCCTCAACCCCCGCCACCTGCACGAAGGAAGTGACGTTCCCTATTACATAAGCGTGAAGCTTAACCATGTCCTTTATTATTTGACTTGGAGCTATTGCAAACCCTAACCTCCATCCGGTCATTGCAAACGTTTTCGAGAATGAGTTGACGAGTATTGTGTTCTCGGGAGCGAACTTTATCATTGGATAGTGCTTTGCATCGTCATAGAGGAAGTGCTCATATGGCTCATCGCTTAATATGTATATGTTGTAATCCTGAGCTATCTCAGCTATCGCCTTTGCAACTTTCTTATCGAGAACTGCCCCCGTTGGGTTGTTTGGATAATTGACAACTATCATCCTGGTCCTCTTCGTCACGAGCTCAAGTAACTCATCCGGATCAATCATGAAGTCATTTTCCTCTCTAAGTGGTATCCTTATTGGCTTAGCCTCAGCAAGCTTAGCATCCTCTACATAGCTAACGAAGGCAGGATCTGGAATTATTACTTCATCCCCCTGCTCGAGCAGGGTCTCGAAGGCTATGTAAGTTGCCTCGTAGGCACCCGCAGTCACTATAACGTTGTCAACCTCAACGTCAACGTCGTAAAACTTCTTGTAGTACTCGACTATTGCCTCTCTAAGCTCCTGAATTCCAGCGTTTGGTGTGTAGTGGGTCCAACCTTCGTCCAAGGCCCTCTTAGCAGCTTCCTTAACATTAGCGGGAGTGTCAAAATCGGGCTCTCCGATTCCAAGTGAAATAACGTTCTCCATTTTTGACGCTCTCTCGAAGAGCTCCCTTATCTTCGACCTCTGAATAAGACCCATCCTAGCGGCGATGAAGTACTTCTTCTTCTGCCTCATAACTACTCCCCCCGCGTTTCAAGGGTTGTAAATATCTTATTAAAATTTCACGGATGCTTTGCTCAAAGACTTTCTAGAAAACTCAGTATTTAAAACAAAAGAAACCCTAGAGGGCCTCGATAATTGCAATTTTTTCAAAACCCTTTAAGACTTCCTCAAACTTACACTCTTCTAAAGGTAACTCTTTCAGCCCAAACTTTCTAATAGTATCGGTTACCGAATCGGAACCAAAAGAGATGAGTATATTCTCGCCTTCTCTAGCACCTACTTTTTCTATAGCCTCCCTTATCTGCCTGTTTTGAGCTAATCTTATTAGAATCTCCCCTTTAACGGTTTTCGCAACGTTTCTTCCTTCCTTGAAGGCCTTCAAGGATATTATTGTTGCAAATAACACAACTTCCCAACATTTAACTGAAACTACCTGGCAATTTTCTGGACAGCTGTTGATTATACTCTCAAGGAGGGAGCCCGGGATAAAGATCTTCGCAATGTAAATATCTCCCATCCTTGTAGGAATTTTCAGCATTTTAACCCCCATAACTAAGAGAAGCTTTGAAGTTTTAACATTATTGTTATCTCCAACTTTCCCTGTCTCCAAAGAGGTTCTTTTTAAATTTATCTGCTGTCTGTAAGGATATGAGACAGTGTGCACTACTCCCTTTTGTACTAATGCAACAATGGAGGTCATCTGATGAGCAAATTACTTTTTCCGGGGAGTTGTTTTTCATAATTTTTAATTTTTGGCGGTTGATTTTATTAATTTTTTAAGATTTATATTATCCTAATAATAAAACACGCCAAAAAGTATTTAACTAATTAAAGCGCAGGCTTAGAATAGGAAACCCCATAAGGGTGTTGCAGAGATGGCCAAGATGAAAATAATTAGCGTCCAACTGCCCCAGAGCATGATACACGGCCTTGATGCTCTTGTTAAGAGGGGTGTTTTTCCTAATAGGAGCGAGGCCATTCGAGTAGCAATCAGGGAACTTCTGAAAAAAGAACTCTACAAGGAGGAGCTTCAGGAGGAGCTCCCTGAGTACCTTGTTAGATAACTTGGGGGAGGAGGGGAGAATGGTATTTAAAAAATTGTTAGAGCAGGCCGGAATTGACTTGGATTTCGATGGAGAGAAACTTGAGACTTCCGAGTTTTTTGGAGATGGTGAAGATCTTATAAAAATCGCAGTCATCGGTGTTGGTGGTTCGGGAAATAACACGATAAGTAGGCTTTATGATTTGGGAGTACAAGGAGCAGATTTAATAGCAATGAACACTGATGCCCAGCACCTACATCAAATTAAAGCCCACAAGAAACTCCTTTTGGGAAGGTCAATAACCCAGGGAAAAGGATCAGGAGGAGATCCGAGAATTGGATATAGGGCTGCAGAAGCTAGTGCTAATGAGATAGCAAAGATAGTCAAAGACTATGATCTTGTCTTCATAACTGCCGGAATGGGTAATGGAACTGGAACTGGAGCAGCTCCAGTAGTTGCAAGGATAATAAAGGAAACTGCGAGGAACAATGCAAGGTTACAAGAGCCTTTAGTCATCAGCGTTGTTACGTTCCCCTTCAAGATGGAGGGATGGGTTAGAATCGAGAAAGCTAAGGCTGGAATAAAGATGCTTCTTGAGCACTCAGATACCGTAATCATAATTCAGAATGACAAGCTGATAGATTTAGTTCCAAACCTTCCAATACAAACAGCTTTCAGGTTCGCTGATGAGATAATAGCGAGAATGGTGAAGGGAATTATAGAAACTATAAAGCTACCTTCAATGGTCAACATCGATTACGCTGATATATACAGCGTTATGAAGGGTGGAGGTCCCGCTCTTATAGGAATTGGAGAGAGCGATTCAAACAACAGGGCAGTAGATGCCGTAATGGAAGCTTTGAACAACAAGATGCTGGAAGTTGAGTTTGGATCAGGAGATAAAGCCCTAGTGCACTTCACTGTAGGGCCAGACGTCAGTCTAAAGGAAATAACGAGTGCAATGGAGATAGTGTATGAAAAGCTTGGTGAGAAGAGCGAAATAAAGTGGGGAGCAATGGTAGACCCAGATATGGGCAAGACCGTAAGAGCAATGGTCATAATGACAGGCGTTAAGAGTCCCCAGATACTTGGTTACAAGGAAGGAGTTGAAGTCCATGCACTTACTGATTCAAACCCAATAATATCCCCTAAGGACATAATGGCTGTGGACAGCAAAGTTGATGAAATATTTGCAGAAATAGACCCAAGAGGGAGAAGATTTAGCAAGGACAAAAAACCCTCTTACGATAGAATATTTAAGGATCTTGGCTTCTACGAGCTTTAGCCTTTAACTTTTTAACTTCCAATTCTTACACAGTTTCTAGGTGGCTTTAATGGGGGCAGTCATCAGTATAGCCAATCAAAAAGGAGGAGTAGGAAAAACAACTCTTGCCTTAAACCTTGGACATGCCCTCGCTAAACTTGATAGAAAGGTTCTTCTCGTTGACATTGATCCACAGTTCAACCTGACATTCGCCCTGATTGGGATGGACGTAGTTAACTATGAAGACAAAAATGTTGGAACCTTAATGACCAAGGAGAGCCAAATAGACGAAGTGATAATTAACGTGAAGGAAAACCTCGACCTAATTCCAAGCCACCTAACCCTTTCAGCGAAGGAAATAGAGATCTTAAACTCCTACAATAGGGAGAGAAGACTAGAGAAAGCTCTAAAGCCAGTGTTTCCTGATTATGACTATATCATAATTGACAACCCTCCAAGCATGGGAATATTCTTAGTTAACTCTCTTACTACTTCAGATTACGTTCTGATTCCGCTCGAGCTCAGCTACTTTGGTGTAATAGGAATGCAACTGATGTTCAACTTAATGGCAATGATAAAGGAAGAAACAAACGACAGCCTAAGGCTACTCGGCATAGTCCCGAACAAATTTACCAGACAGACAAAAGTCCCTCAAATGAGACTAAAGGAACTCAAGGAGCTCTACCCAGATGCTCCAATACTCCCCACGATCCCCAAGGCGATAGCAATAGAGAAGGCCCAAGCAGAAGGGAAAAGTATATTTGAGTACGAGCCTGATGGTAAGGCAAGCAAAGCATTTGAAAAGCTTGCTAAAGAGGTGATCTCAATTGTCGAATGAAAAAGGAAAGATACCGAAGCTCTTCTCAGGTTCCCTTGATGACCTAACAAAACCTGGGAAGAAAAAGAAAGAGGAGAAAGATCTCAAAAAGGAGAAAAAGCAGAAAACCCTTTACATATCTCTTGACACGAACAGAAAGCTAATAGAGCTCTACGCTGAAGAGGGAAGAAGGCAGAGCAAAATAGTTGAGGATGCTGTTGACCTATACTATTACCTAAAGAAAGCCTTGGGTGAAAGGAAGTTTGATGAGCTAATGGAAGTCGTTAAAAGGGAGGACCCAGAACTTCTAAGGGACTATTTGGAGAGGTTTAAAGCTTGAACTTTTCTTCATAAACATCTTTAAAAACTTTCATATGAAGGTTTTGATCGATGACGGATGAGCTAGAATTCATTAGAAGAAAAAAGATGCTCGAGCTGATGAAAAAGGCAGGGATCATAGAGGTAGTACCAAAGAAGAAAGTGCTAATAGAGGTCATTACCTCACCAACCTGTCCCTATTGCCCAATAGCAATGCAGATGGCAAGAGAAATTGCAAGGAAATATAAAGGTGTAGAAGTCAGAGAGCTAAGCATAGCAACGCCAGAGGGCAGGAAGAAAGCAATAGAACATAACATAATGGGGACTCCAACGATACTCATAAATGGTAAGGTGGAGTTTATAGGATTGCCAAGCTTTCCCGCGTTCGAAAAGAGGGTTAGGGAGCTCTTATCTTCCTAAGGATAAGATCCATTGCCTCGTCTAAATTCTTTGGTATCCCAAGATTGAGATCATAAAAGAGTTCTATTAAAGGCGGAACGTCGAGATCATTCTCCCTTAACAGCTCGGGAATTAAAACATCCTGAGGAGGCCCAACTTTTACAAGCCTACCTTCAGATATCAAGGCAATTCTATCACAATTTAATAAGTATTCAGGCTCATGAGAAGCCAAAATTACGGTCCTTCCCTGGGTTCGGAGCCTTCTGATAATGTTTTCTACAAGCTTCTTTCCCCTAAAATCCAGATTTGCGAATGGCTCATCAAAAACTATAACCTCGGGGTCCATAGCCAATACCGTAGCTATCGCAATCCTCTTCTTTTCTCCAAAGCTAAGCTCTTTGGTTTCCCTGTCAATGTACCCTTCCATGCCAACGAGCCTAAGGCTCTCAATGACCTTCTCTTTAAGCTCTTCTCCCCTGAGTCCCAGGTTATATGGCCCAAAGGCAACATCTTCAAAAACAGTCGGCATGAAGAGCTGATCATTTGGATCTTGAAATACAATTCCCACTATCCTCCTAACCTTCTTAGGTTCCTTAACAGGGTTTATTCCTTTAATCTTAATTTCTCCTCTTTTAGGTTTCAGAATGCCATTTAAATGAAGGATAAGTGTGGATTTCCCGGCACCATTTGGACCGAGCAAGCCGAAAACTTCTCCCTGCTTGATTTCAAGTGTTATTCCTCTGAGAACTTCCCTATCATCATAGGAGAAATATACATCCTTAACCTCTATCATACCAAGAACCCTCCCAAAGCCAATACTGTAAGTGGAACTACTACTTTACTGCTCCCGCAACTCAGGTCAGGGAAAGTTTCAAAGTTCCTCGAGAGCATTGCCCAGTAAATCCTAACGCTCCTGTAGTACGCCCTCACTAGCAACTCTCCTATGAGGGAGCCAAGCATCTTATAGTACTCAAGCCTGCCAACGCTTATACATCTCGAGTCGAGAGCTTTTTTCATCCTCTCTGCCTCCTCTATCAGGAGGTCTATATACCTGTAAGTGAACATCAAGGTTAAGGTAAGAATCCTGGGGATCCTAAGCTTCTCCATCTCAGCTATTATCGTCGGGAAACCAATCGATGACACTATTACCACCACGGTAGAAGAGGAGAGATAAGCCTTGCCCAGGAGAAGGAAGAATCTGTAGACTCCCTCTCTGGTTATTAGCCCCAATGGAGTGTTGAGTATAGGAGTGCCCGGCCAGAAGAGCGCCGTCAAGAATATTAGGCTTTCAAAGCTAAATAAAACCCCGAGGAACTTTATTACTCTTCTTTTCGGTCTAAGCGCTACCACGATTACCAAGAACAGGCCCAAGAAATATACAAGATCATCAAGCCTTTTCCTAGTTGCTACTGCAAATGCATAAATGAAAATTAGGAAGAGGTACATCTCAAGCACCCTTTGCTAGCTTGGCCATTCCATATCCAATGACGAAAGCAAGGGTTATTCCAATTATTCCAGCTATCATCCCCTGTCCCCAAGTTTCTCCATAGTCAAGGGGAGCATGATATATTGGCTTCTCCTCAAGCCCGACTTTTTCCATTGTGGCCTCAAGTCCATCAGGATTGCTCGAGGCTAGGGGCAGGACGATCGCCAGTATCGCGAGTATTATCAAAATCCCCTTCACCACGTTCCTCATGCCGGCACCCCCTGAAGCTCAGGAAGCTTTGTCCTAACCGCGTTAACAACTGCCAGCGTGATTATGGCCTCCCCAATGCCTATCACCGCGTGGTAGCCAACCATTAGGCTCAACACTTTCATAAAGGGTAGGCTCTTGCTTACTCCAATCTCCACGGCAACCAACGCTGCTCCGGTGACAACTGAAGTCCAGGAAGCTACAGCTATCGCAAGCTGTTCATTAATAGCCTTAAGCCTTGAGTACAGGTAGTACCCCAGGAAGGCACCAATGATACCCATGTTGAGTATATTCGCGCCTATAGCCGTTACTCCCCCATCGCCGAACAGCAGGGTTTGAATCAGCAGAACTGCAGTGATCACTATTACCGCGGCATAGGGTCCAAGAAGTATCGCAACTAGCGTTGCCCCAAGCAGGTGACCGCTGACTCCTCCAATGATTGGAAAGTTGACCATTTGGGCCGCAAATATTCCCGCGGCAAATAAGCCGAGTAATGGAATTTTATCCTCTGGAAGGTTCTTTAGCTTCCTAAGGGAGTAGCCGACGACTCCTATTGTTACAGCGTACGTTACAATGATAACTGGGAGGCTTAGCAAACCGTCGGGAATGTGCATTCTCAACCCTCCTTTTGTGTTATCATTTGCAGAATTAGTAGCACGAAATTAAAACGTTTTTAAAACTGCATGTTACCAACTAAAGGTTTGCTCATCGTTGCATTTCTACGTCCATTGAAGCCTAAGAAACCTTATAAGGTCGTTTTACAAGCATGAAAATGGTGGGGCTTAATGCTCGATTACTTCTTCAATCCTAAGGGAATAGCTGTTATTGGCGCTTCTAATGATCCAAAGAAGCTCGGTTATGAAGTTTTCAAGAATCTAAAGGAGTACAAGGGCGGAAAAGTTTATCCAGTGAACGTCAAGGAAGAGGAAGTTCAAGGTGTCAAGGCCTACAAGAGTGTCAAGGACATCCCAGGGGAAGTTGACCTCGCAATAATAGTCGTCCCCAAGAAGTTCGTCAAAGACACCTTAATCCAGTGCGGAGAGAAGGGGGTAAAGGGAGTCATAATCATAACGGCAGGCTTCGGAGAGACGGGCGAGGAAGGAAAGAGAGAGGAGAGAGAGCTAGTTGAGATAGCCCACAAGTACGGAATGAGGATAATAGGACCGAACTGCGTTGGAATAATGAACACCCACGCGAACCTAAACGCAACTTTCATCACCGTTGCAAAGAAAGGAAGTGTTGCCTTCATAAGCCAGAGCGGAGCGTTGGGAGCTGGAATAGTGTACAAGACGATAAAGGAGGATATAGGGTTTTCGAAGTTCATAAGCGTCGGAAACATGGCAGATTTGGACTTCGCTGAGATAATGGAGTACTTAGCAGATACTGAGGAGGACAAAGCAATAGCTCTGTACATAGAGGGAATAAGGAATGGTAGAAGGTTCATAGAGGTTGCAAAGAGGGTAACGAAGAAGAAGCCCGTAATTGCGTTAAAGGCAGGAAAAAGCGAGAGCGGGGCTAGGGCGGCTTCATCTCATACTGGTTCACTCGCTGGAAGCTGGAAGATTTATGAAGCAGCATTTAAGCAGAGCGGGGTTTTAGTGGCGAATACTATCGATGAGATGCTGAGCATGGCAAGGGCATTTACGCAACCGCTACCAAGAGGAAATAGAGTTGCAATAATGACGAACGCTGGAGGTCCTGGGGTCCTTACGGCGGATGAGATAGACAAGAGAGGATTAAAGCTGGCTAACTTGGAAGAGAAAACGATAGAGGAGCTTAGATCATTCCTACCACCGATGGCTGCTGTGAAGAACCCAGTGGACATGATAGCCTCCGCGAGGGGAGAGGACTATTACAGGACTGCAAAGCTTCTCCTGCAAGATCCAAACGTTGATCTCCTAATAGCGATCTGCGTAGTTCCAACTTTCGCCGGAATGACTCCTACTGAGCACGCTGAGGGCGTTATAAGGGCCATGAAGGAGGTAAACAATGGAAAGCCAGTTCTCGCAATGTTCATGGCAGGTTACGTTAGCGAGAAAGCTAAGGAGTTGTTGGAAAAGAACGGAATTCCAACATATGAGAGGCCTGAAGATGTAGCTTCTGCCGCCTATGCTTTAGTTCAGCAGGCCAGAAATGTTGGAAAGTTGGAGGTGGAGTGAATGGTTAAGGTTACCGATATAGTTTTGTGGGATAAGCCCGGAGAAAGAGTCCTCCTCTTAGGAAACCAAGCAATAGTTAGAGGTGCACTCGAGGGCAACATTGCGGTATTTGCAGCCTACCCGGGAACCCCCAGCTCTGAAGTCACTGATACGATGGCCGCAGTTGCCAAGAGGGCAGGAGTTTACATGGAGTACTCGACCAACGAGAAGGTTGCGTTTGAAACGGCATTAAGCGCTTCCTGGGCTGGGCTCAGGGCAATGACGGCGATGAAGCACGTTGGTTTGAACGTTGCAATGGACTCATTCATGACCGTCAGCTACATGGGAGTTAATGGCGGTCTAATAGTCATGGTCGCTGACGATCCCAGCATGTGGTCTTCACAGAACGAGCAGGACACCAGGGCGATAGCCAAGTTCGCCAACATCCCAGTCCTTGAGCCCTCAAGCGTTCAAGAAGCGAAGGACATGGTTAAGTATGGCTTTGAGATAAGCGAGAAGTACGGGCAGATGGTAATCCTAAGGACCACGACAAGATCCTCTCACATGAGAGGAGACGTGGTTCTGGGAGAGCTTCCGGAGGAGATAAAGCAGGCAAAGAGGAAGTTTGGAGAGTTTAAGAAGAACCCAGAGAGGTACGTTGACATTCCCGCGTTCCAGAGGCCCAAGCATGCATGGTTGCTCGAAACGATAGAGAAGTACAGGAAGGAGTTCGAGAACTCCTCGTTCAACTGGATTGAAGGCGATGGAAAAGTCGGAATTATAGCCCCAGGATTGAGCTACGCATACGTAAAGGAAGCTCTGGCTTGGCTTGGCGTTGAGGACATCAAGATACTCAAGCTCGGAACGCCGTTCCCAGTGCCCTATGGATTACTTGAGAAGTTCTTCGACGGCTTAGAGAAAGTCCTCATAGTTGAGGAGCTCGAGCCAGTCGTTGAGGAGCAGGTTAAGCTGTGGGCCTACGAGAACAAGGTCGACGTTCCAATTCACGGCAAGGATCTCGTTCCCAGGATATTTGAGATGACAACAAGGAGAGCAGTAGAGGCTATAGCAAAGTTCCTGGGGCTCGATCTGCCGGTGAACTTCCAGGAGATAGATGAGAAGTACAAGAAAGTCCAAGAGATAGTCCCACCGAGGCCGCCATCGCTCTGTCCGGCCTGTCCACACAGGAACACGTTCTTCGCGATCAGGAAGGCAGCATCTCCAAAGGCAATATTCCCGAGCGACATAGGCTGTTACACCCTAGGCGTTCTCCCACCGCTCAAGACCGTCGATACCACGATAGCCATGGGTGGCTCAATTGGGGTTGCCCACGGATTGAGCATTGCGCTTAATGGTTCAGTGGCCGAAGAGCAGAAGAAGACCGGCAAGGAGAAGAAGATAATAGTGGCAACTATAGGTGACTCAACGTTCTTCCACACTGGGCTTCCAGCTTTAGCTAACGCAATTTACAACCGCTCAAACGTTCTAATCGTTGTAATGGACAACCTAGTTACTGCGATGACTGGAGATCAACCTAACCCAGGAACAGGAGAAACACCGCATGGCGAAGGAAGAAGAATTCCAATAGAGGAAGTTGCCGCGGCCATGGGTGCAGACTTCGTTGCCGTAGTTGATCCATACGACATAAAGGCTACCTACGAGACAATAAAGAAAGCCTTAGAGGTCGAGGGAGTCAGCGTTGTAGTTGCTAGAAGAGTATGTGCACTCTACAGGATCGGCCAACTCAGGAGGGAAGGGAAGCAATGGCCAATCTATCAGGTCAACGAGGACAAGTGTACCGGATGTAAAATCTGTATCAATGCTTACGGCTGTCCAGCGATCTACTGGGATCCGGAGAAGAAGAAAGCCAAGGTCGACCCGCTCATGTGCTGGGGCTGTGGAGGTTGCGCCCAGGTGTGTCCGTTCGATGCATTTGAGAAAGTTAGGGAGGGTGAGCTATGAGCGTGAAAGAATACAACATCGTGATCACCGGTGTTGGCGGTCAGGGAATACTCACCGCAGCGAATTTGCTCGGATGGGCTGCGCTTAAAGCCGGTTATAAGGTGAGGGTTGGTGAAGTTCACGGAATGAGTCAGAGGTTTGGCTCGGTCATTGCTTACGTTAGATTCGGCGAGGACGTTTATGGAGCAATGGTTCCAGAAGGCAAGGCTGACGTAATCTTGAGCTTCGAGCCCGTTGAAGCTTTGAGATATATCAACTATCTAAAGAAAGGCGGCCTAGTATTCACGAATGCTAGGCCAATTCCCCCAGTTCAAGTCTCAATGGGATTGGCTAAGTACCCAAACATGGAAGAGATAAAGAGGATCGTTGAAGAGGAGTTCGGTGGGAAATTCTTGGCCTTCGATGCCGAAAAACTTGCCATTGAGGCAGGGCACGTGATAACGACCAATGTCGTTCTAATCGGAGCACTAACCCAGACCCCAGGATTCCCACTTTCAGCAGAGCATGTTAAAGAGGTAATAAGGTTAAGTGTTCCTCCCAAAGCCGTCGAGGTTAACATGAAGGCCTTCGACCTTGGTGTAAAGGCAGCTAAAGAAATGCTTAGACTTTAGCTAATTTTGTTTTTCCCTCTTATTTCTTTCTTGTAATATCCACACAATTGGAAATCTGGAAAATGTCACTCCTCCATGGTCGATAGCTTGATTCATTTACTTTTTAATTCTACGGAAGCCGGGAATATCCGTCAACACCATACCGTCTCATCGGACAGTAAGTATGTTGATCAGTTATAAGAACATTTTTTTCACTATATTCCATGCTTCTTTTCACGTTCCTTCTCTATGTCCTCATGCATATCGCCTGGTAGACTTGCGTGGAAGATTCTGTTAACCAGGTTATAACTTTTCGAGACGAACCCGAACAGTGCGACTGCTGAGAACACCAACAGCACGACGATAATACCCCAAACTCCTCCACCAACGTATGCAATTATTACTGGCCCGGCGAACACTATCTCAATTAGTGTGACCGCAGCGACAAGCAGCGACAAGGAGTATCTTGTACCCATACTTCTCCATAAACAGTACAAAGTCCATACTGGTCACCACACTATTCTATTACCCCTTGATATTTATTATTTCTTTTGTAGTGGGTATTTCCGACAGCGATGTGACTTTCCAGACTGTTTAGTTCTACGGAAACATAATATGGGCATGGAATACAAAGAAAAAGCTCTGTACTTTCCACACTATTGAGTTCTACGGAAACGAGGGGCGACGGTAAGCCTGAAGCCGGGCAGGAGCGCAGTCAAGATACCGGCTTTCCACACTATTTAGTTCTACGGAAACGGAAACGAGGTGGCACGAAGGGGACGAAACAGCAATAGACGAGTTCCTCTTTCCACACTATTTAGTTCTACGGAAACGGAAACAAACAGTTGATCGCGGAGGCGCTGAGGAGCGGTTGGAAGGTCTTTCCACACTATTTAGTTCTACGGAAACCGGCTTATGCCTACTCTCCCCCAAGTCCCCTTTGCCCTTTCCACACTATTTAGTTCTACGGAAACGGCCATCGAGGCGAAGATAAAGGCCAAGCAGGAGGCCTTTCCACACTATTTAGTTCTACGGAAACGAGAACGAGATATGGAATTGCGGTGTTATGGGCGGCAATCCCGACAAAAGACTTTCCACACTATTTAGTTCTACGGAAACAGGTAGTTCTCGACAGTCTTCTCTGCACCCACGAGCTCTTTCCACACTATTTAGTTCTACGGAAACCAGGGTGTTGCAATACTCCCGAGGGTCGTTGTTCCAGTGTCCTTTCCACACTATTTAGTTCTACGGAAACACACGCCAACATTTGCTAGGATACTGCAGGAGGGGTTCTTGGTCTTTCCACACTATTTAGTTCTACGGAAACCTGAGACTGTGGGGTCTGCATACGCTTCCACGTCCACTTTCCACACTATTTAGTTCTACGGAAACCCTTTAATTCCGCCACCTCATCTTTACTTGCAAACTTGCTTTCCACACTATTTAGTTCTACGGAAACGAAACTGGCAAACCTATTCGGATTACTTATTACTACGATTCTTTCCACACTATTTAGTTCTACGGAAACATAATCTTCAAAGACGGCGACTACGTGATTGCAAAGAACGGCCTTTCCACACTATTTAGTTCTACGGAAACGTGAACAAGGAGTGGTACTAGAGTTCTGGACAAACATCTTTCCACACTATTTAGTTCTACGGAAACGAGGTTCGCAAATGGGTCAACAGACGTAACATTCGCTTTCCACACTATTTAGTTCTACGGAAACTAGTCACCAAATCACATACAAGATATATGAGGACGGGGTAGAACTTTCCACACTATTTAGTTCTACGGAAACCAGAACTGCACGACTGGGCCGACAAAACCTTCATCGAGAACTTTCCACACTATTTAGTTCTACGGAAACCTACGGAAACGAAATAGAGAAGACTTAGAAACAACAAAGACAGTAGGGATGGCTTTCCACACTATTTAGTTCTACGGAAACTTGCTCTCGCTCTTGTATGTCTCTGGGTCGATGTTGACTTTCCACACTATTTAGTTCTACGGAAACAGTTTACGGCCGCAAGTGTTGAGGCGAGGAGGGAAGCTTTCCACACTATTTAGTTCTACGGAAACAAACTGGCAAAAACAACAATGAGATCAAGAGGCTAATCTTTCCACACTATTTAGTTCTACGGAAACACGATAGGAGCTTAGGCTTAGCAACCTACCTTTACGGCCTAAGATCTTTCCACACTATTTAGTTCTACGGAAACGTGAGCGATTTAGAGGCTGAGCTACACAAGTACGAACTGCTTTCCACACTATTTAGTTCTACGGAAACACAGTTAGCTGAGTCCCAACATCTGCAATTTTTCCAAACCCTCTTTCCACACTATTTAGTTCTACGGAAACATGGGTGTGGAGGACGTGCTTAGTTATTTGGAGAAGAGAAAGGAAGACTTTCCACACTATTTAGTTCTACGGAAACATGGTGGAAACGTGAGCGCTAAAATCCTATCTCGCCAGCTTTCCACACTATTTAGTTCTACGGAAACAAACGGCGCACCCCCAAAGAAAAGGGAAAGGGCTAAAAAGGCTTTCCACACTATTTAGTTCTACGGAAACGTCGCTCTCAGATACTCAATTGACCTTACTAGGGACTCACTCTTTCCACACTATTTAGTTCTACGGAAACTGTGAGGTTTTTGGCTTTGTTCGACTAATACTCTCTTCTAAGAGCTTAAATAATTTATCCTTTTGGGAAACCCGTAGCACTATCATTCCTTTATAAACCTACCCTGAAAATAATGGGGCCAGAAAATGACAATAATCCATTAACTCACTCCTACAAACCCGTAAAATTAACTTTCAAACAATCGAAATTGAATAAGCCAGAAAAAAGTTCGAGGCACTGAATTAATTCAAAAACGTGAGTTAATTAGAACTCCTAGACCATCCGATTTAAGGGTCTCAGGACTTTAAATCAAGAATAAGGCTAGGAGAAGTTATAACCATCCAGTTAGCTAAAACGTCCAGCAAATTACCACTGATAAGATACTCCAAAAGCAGAAGTTTATAATATCGAATTAAACTAAGTATTCTTTCCTCTAAACTATTAATCAGGAATTCTAGACCCGAGCAGGCCTTCAATAGGATAAAACAACACCAACAAACCCAAAACCAACACATGAAAAACCCAACATAACAAAAAATAACACGTTAAACTAATACCATGCTACTTTTTCTTCTTCTTTTTTTCCATTTCTTTTCTCTTTATCCTCTCTTCGACTGTCTCTCCAACACCCAGCTTATCTTTTAGTATTGGTAGCCAGAGGGTTTCCAAAATTACCGATGCCAGAACCGTAACAACGACAACGGCCATTATTATCTCTCCCCAGTAGACGCTTATCCCTTCATGATACTTCAATGCCAGGCTTAGTGGTAGAGATGCCAAGGCAGATGGCACTACTCCCCTAGGCCCTTCAAGGGCTATGAATAAGTACTCCCTGGGGCTCCACCATTTGAGGATTGGAAGCGTGGCTAAGGGCCTTGCAACCAGCATAACGCCGAGGGCCACTAAAAGGCCCTTCCCCAAGTTGCTGGCTATAACCTGAAGGTTCATCTCTGCCCCGAGAACCACGAATATGAATATCGTTGCCAGTGCAGCTAAGGTATCATTGAAGTGAACTTCTTTCTCTATTGCCCGCTGTATCCTCTTAAGAACTCTAACATCCTCCCTGGGCTTGAGAACCTTGTAGTTCCCCAGGATTATCCCTGTCACTGTTGCAACTAGGTATCCTGAAGCCTCAAGCCTCTCTCCTATGAAGAATCCAAGGAATGCAAGAGAGAGTGAAAAGGCTTCTATTTCAGGAAAGTCGTAGATCTTAGTCGCTTTTATGAACTTATATCCAGCAACTCCCAACAGTATCCCTATTCCAATTGAAACAGCTACATTGTAGAGGAAGTAGATAATCCCAGCCCCATAAACTCCAACTCTAGCTGAAAGCTCTGAGAAAAGCCCACCACTCGCCCCAGGAATGAGCATTGAGACTGCTATTAGCGTCAGAACTATCCCAAGAGGATCATTGAATATAGATTCAGTGACTATTACCGTTTCGATGTCCTGTCTAACTCTGTACTGTCTGAAGAGAGGAATTAAAGTTGCCGGATCAGTTGCCCCAATTATAGCCCCAAAGAGGAAGCCTAATAGGAATGAGGAGTGAAATACTGCTTCAAAAATAAATCCGGCGATTATAGCGGTAATAAGAAGGCCTACCGTGTCGAGGGTTGCTATCGTGCCAAAGTTCTTCCTCAAAATCTTCCAACTTAAGTTGTGCCCCTCTGTGAAGAGGATTATTACAAGACCAAAAACCCTAACGAAGTCAAATATTGAGTGTGCGAGGCTCCTTGGGATAAGGTTTAGAACTGGACCAATTAACATACCAGCTAGTATGAAAATTGGGATATATGATATGCCAGTCCTCCTACTTATTATCATCGAGAGCACTCCTATGAAGAGGACGAGAAAGATAGACTCCGCAAATGTTAATTCAATCATTTTAGATCCCTTCTTCTAATATGCATTCACTGACTCTCAGCCTGTTTTTTGAGTCTAGGAACAACGTAAAGTCCCTTTTTGCAAGTCTATCTTCAACGGGAGCATGCTCGACTAGGAAAGCTATTATTTCAGCTGTGCTATATGGGACTTTCACTCCTGCTTCATCAGCTTCCTTAAAAAGTTTTTCAGGTATGTTGAATATATCTTCCCCAGCTCTGACTTCCACTCGAACTTTTGAATTTATTTGTTCCCATAATAGAATAGTGTTTCTGGCTTTTTCTATTTTTTCAAGGGCTCTTTTCTCCAAAATGCTTACGTTGGCCCTGCTTGTTCCCAGGATCTCCGCTATTTCACTCTGCTTCAATCCCTTTGCCCTTAGCATAAGAACCTTTATCTGTTGATCGGTAAGAAAGGTCTTCATTATTAAGCACCATTGCTTACCTATATAAGATAGTTAAAATATTTTGCTCAGCCATCGCAGATATCATCACCAACTCAGAGACGCCACCCTTCTTCATCGCGTTTTAATGTACCATGTCTGAATTAAAAAGGATTTCTACAAGAAGTGTTTAAGATTTCAAAGCCAAGAAAAAAGGTATTTTCTGGCGGACCGGCGGGGATTTGAACCCCGGACCTGCGGCTTAGGAGGCCGCCGCCCTATCCTGGCTAGGCTACCGGTCCACTGCCCGCTAGTTCATCAATGAGATTAATTATTTAAAGTTTACGGTCAGGAAACGTTTAAACTATTCTCACCCCATCCCAGAGGGGTGGTCAAATGATCAAAGTCAAGCTCGTAAACTACACTCCAAAACCACTCGAAACCATAACCTGGGCCGCCCTCATAAGCTATTGGGAGGAGTGGACAACTGAGTCTTTTGAGAAAATAGGAATGAATGACGTCGAGAGGCACCTCCCAAGGGTTTTGGGGTATGGTCACGAAAGCATTTTGGAGCACGCAACTTTCACCTTTGCGATAGAAGGATGCTCGAGAGTCTGTACCCATCAGCTGGTCAGGCATAGGATTGCAAGCTACACCCAACAGAGCCAGAGGTATCAATTCGTTTCTTCCGTGAAGCTAAAGGAGTACAAGCTCCCCAAACCCTCAGGAGAGAAGAGGAATCCGCACTGTAAGCTCAGCATAAATCAAGAGAAGGAGATCGTTAGATGGTACCTTGAGGACGGTCTCTCATTATGGCAGATAGCAAAGATAACTGGACTCCACCCTGCTTCTGTTCTCTCGATACTTCGGGCGTATGGTGTTACCCCCCAAAAAGCAGCGGAAGTGTACAATGGTAAAATCGTGAATGAGAATTTCTTTAAAGATATAAATGACCCAGACAAGGCTTACCTCCTCGGTTTCATAATGGCAGCTGGCGACATCGATGAAGCAAAGAACGCCCTCATACTTGACAAGAAAAACTTTGAAAATACTCTCTTAATGGAGATAGCAGAACGCATTGGACGTGGGGCAAAGATAAGGGCTCAAAAGGACAAAAATATCGTTTGGATTTGGGTTGGAAACAGAAAGCTGATTGAAGACCTCAAAAAGTGGGGGGTTTCTGAAAAGGATAAAAGAACCCTAAATAAGGTTATTAGGGAAATCACTAAGGATCTCTGGCCACACTTTCTTAGGGGTTACTTAGACGGGAATGGGTATATCAGGGTTATTTTCAAAGATGGAACTTTTCAAGGAGTGGAGGTAACGTTCATTAGCCCGAGCAAAAAAGTCCTTGAAGACCTCGCGCTCATGCTCTCTGAACTGGGGCTTCCGGAAGGTGAACTAAAATACCATGAAACTCAAGGAAACTGGTACCTCCGCTACACCAAGAGCAGTAGTTCCGAAGACCTATTGAGACTTCTGTACAAGAGCGTTGATCCTCTCCTTACGAGGAGAAGCAACATACTGAAGGCCCTAACAGTTGTTCCAGAGCTCAGGGAGAGAATAAAAGCCTCTATACTCAGAAGACTTGAAGAGTATGAATTCACGATCCCCGAAAGCGTTTTAGAAGATCCATTTTTAGCATACAAGTGGTATGATCTTATGAGAGATGCCAGGGAGCTCTACATTGAGTCCGTTCAGGCAGGAACTCCAAAGGAAGACGCGCGTTTCATTCTCCCTCAGGCCGTTAAAACCAAAATCGTGGTCACGATGAACTTAAGGGAGCTCAAGCATTTCTTCGGGTTGAGACTCTGTGAGAGGGCCCAGTGGGAAATTAGGGAAGTGGCGTGGAAGATGCTGGAAGAGCTCGCAAAGAGGGAGGACATAAGGCCAATAATAAAGTGGGCAAAACTCGGGCCAAGATGCATCCAGCTCGGCTACTGTCCGGAGAGAGAGTTAATGCCCCTAGGTTGCTTCCAGAGGACAAAGGAGAAGTGGAACAAACTTTTAGATCTTACTAAATAAAGTATAAAACATTCGGATTGTTACTTTTTTGTTACCTTTATCAGTCATTCATTTTCAAGAATCTTTTAAGTTATGTCTATCTGACTAACTTATGTGGAAAAAGCTTTTATTCATTATATTCCATTAAGAAGTGGTGACATTATGGAGGATCTCAGCGATATCAGTAAGCCATCAAGAGATAACTATAAGGATCAAAATGATCCTCTCGATCCAGTTATCTCAAGATGGCATGAAATTATGGAAACAACGAACCCAAGGTTAGTGGGGAGTTTAGACCTAGAAAATGGAAGAATCGAGTATTTTGAAGTAATTGAAGATGCAACAGCAGAGAACATCATTCTCCATGAAAGTTCAACGATATACTTTTCAATAAAGATTAAGCCTCCTCAGGTTCCAGAAGACGTAATTATCCAGCTTCTAGACGTGGCTCTTGAAAACCCAATAAAGCATTTCCGAGATCCAAAGAGAGTTCTCGAATTTATAGTGGCAGGTAACGATTTTTCTACGATATTTGACGTGTATTTTACCCTAAAGGGAGCATATCCCCTGTACTCAGGTAACATCTCAGATATCGGAAACCTGCTCCTAATGATATCCCAGCTATCTGGAGAGTACTACATCTCAGGGATTTCATTTGATGGAACAAGCTACTTTAGGGTAGTATTGAACTCGGGCATGATAAGAGCCTATAGGGCTAGGGGGAAGGAAACGCTACTTTTTGTGAAGATATGGAAGCTTTAAGTTTTTAAATTCAGGGGCTTCTCACGAGCTTAGGTGGTTCAATGGAAGAGCTGAAGTCGTTCATACTAATGTACGCAGGTCTGTTTGCAATAACTAATCCCATAGGAGCAGTTCCAGTTTTTATGGGCGTTGTAAGCCACCTTCCAATAGAAAAGAGACATGAAGTTGCCAGGAAGGTTTCAATAACAGTACTAATAACGCTTATAACCTTCGCCTTAATAGGCCAGTGGATATTCAAGTTCTTTGGCTCAAGCGTTGATGCCTTCGCAATTGCCGGTGGAATTCTGCTGTTCAGAATGGGAATGGAGATGCTCTCCGGAAAGCTCTCCTCAGTGAAGATAGACGAAGAGGAAGTAACATTAGAAGAGGTAGCTGTAATCCCTTTAGCAATTCCGCTGATCTCCGGTCCTGGAGCCATAACCACGGTTATGCTATACATGACTAAGGAGAATCCAGCCATTGTCATTTTGACAATAATCACCGTAAGTGTTACGGTCTATCTTATCCTATCGTCAGGTAATAAGATAATTGAGAATATGGGTCGAGTGGGAATTAAAGTAACGACGAGAATGATGGGACTAATCCTTACCTCAATGGCAGTTCAAATGATAATAAATGGGATAAAAGGAGCATTCAACTTGTGATCACTCTACAGGCTCAAACCTGTCCTTTAACTTTTCTAGAACCCCTGGGAGCGTAGTGTACTCCATCTCCTCAAGAGGTAGCCTGTGAGGCTCGAATGGTCCGTGCCTCCTCATGTAATCCGTAATCTCCATTGCCTTCTGCCTGGCCCACTCAAAGGCTGGATCATCAAACAAGTCAACTGGGCCGATAAGCTTTCCTTCTGGGCTTATCTGCCATCCTAAAGCTACCGCCCTTGGTGGTCCGTCGAACCTAGTTGGCGTTGCATACTTGAGCGGGACTGGCATTAGAGGCCCGTTGTGCGAACCCCTCATCCACCCGCTGACCAAGTGCGGGAAGGCAAATGGCTCGAGAACCTCTCCAAGAGCTGGAAGGCCGCTCTGAGCCCTAACTATTGCAACTGGGTCGTCCTTACCAACGTATTCTCCAGCCACTTCGTAGAGCTTTTCAGTTGAGACCACCGCAACGGGCTCATCCTCTGGTATTGGGTGACCCTTCTTTGGATAGACCCTCTTAATTACGTACCTGCCCTTCGCACCTATTAGCGCGAGGATATCATACATCTCCTCGGGTGAGCTCATAATAACCTTCTTATGGTCGTAGATGTCCCAGATCTCAAACCTGAACCCCATGTGCATCTTTGGATCGATTACTAGACCGGCGGTGTTGAAGGGATCAGCGAACATCCTAAATATAGGCAAGTTGAAAGCTCCAGGCTCGGTCTTGTCAAGGTGGAACGTAACTATGGGCTCGCTCTTCCTTAGCGTAATCTCCATCTCAGCAACACTTGGGCCTAATCCCCTAACATTCCCGCTGAATGCATCTTTTAAGAGATCCTGGCCTGCACCGTATAACCCTAATTCTTTAGCGACTTCGGTGGCCTTCTTAAATGCCTCCCATGCAAGGCCGTGGATCTCTGAACTGTCAACGCCCTTCTTGTGTGTCATTATCAACTGTAAATCATCTCCAGCGTACGTGACGTAGAAGTCTATTATAGTTCCTTCCTTCTGGGCCTCGCTTAGAACTTCCTTTGCCCTCTCTATCAGGGCAGGGTGAACTCTCGAGTGTCCAGGCCAGCCGCCAACGTCAGCCTTAATCACGCTTATAGTGATCTTCTCTCCCACTGCCATCGTCACCACCTCCGGTGAACAAATCCGCTTAACACTAGAATTACCTATTCTTAAAAAATTTTGCCTTTGTTAACCTTCACCACCGAAAATGACAAGTATTCACCCCAAGTTAAGCTTTATGTTTGTAAATATTTTGTTCTTTAATAGTCATTAAATTTCACGTAATTCCGGGGGAAAGTTAAAATTAGGAACCCCAAATATTTTACGGTGGTAAAAATGCTGGTTGGGATGGCCATAATGCCCCACGGAAATGAGGCAGTTTATCCGCCAGATGAGGAAACAAGGAAACTCCACGAAAACCTGAAAAAAATTGGGAGAGAGCTGAGGAATGCAGAAACCTACGTATTGATAACCCCACATAACGTAAGGATAAGTTGGGCTCTCGGAGTTATAATGGCCGAACACCTAATCCCGTGGTTGCCGTTCAACGATGTTGACGTGCCTGTAGATGATGAGTATGAGACCGACAGAGAACTAGCCCAGGAAATATTCCTGGGGGCTAGAGCCGAGTTTCCAGTCGTTGATATAAACTTCGCGACTTACAGTGGAAGGTACTCAAGGTTTCCGCTGACATGGGGGGAAATAATTCCCCTTTATTTCCTCGAGAAGAATCCACTCGTCCTAATAACCCCAGCAAAGCTCGAAAGAGATAAGCTCATAGAGTTTGGAAGATTCTTAGCAAATCTTCTCGAGAAGGCAGGTAAGAAAGTTGCGGTTATCGTGAGCGCAGACCATGGCCATGCCCACAGTGAAAAAGGCCCCTACGGCTACGCAAAAGAGTCAAAAGAGTACGACAGGAGAATAGTTGAGATGCTAAAATCCGGAAATCTCGAAGGCCTCCTGGAGTTCACCGACGATTTCATAACCAAAGCAAAGCCAGATAGCTACTGGTCCCTTCTCATGGCCCTTGGGATTTTAAGGGAGATACCTATGAAGCCCGATCTCGTGTCTTACGCTTGTCCAACATACTACGGGATGGCCTCAGCGTTATTCAGAAGGTAGGGATCTTTTCCTCCTCCGGGAACTTCCATCTTTCCGTTATCCTTCTAACTCTCTTCAGAATTTCCCTGTTTTTAGTTTCCTCAAGCCTTGTTAAGAATTCTATTAGATCGTCATAGATTCCCTTCTCAATCCTGAAGGGCACTCTATCCTTACCCCCAACGGCATAAGCGAACTTAAACGGATCAATTGGATGAGTAACAGGATCCCTCCAGCTTGGCTTAACATCATATATTAGCTCAGCAACTAAGGCTAAAGCCCTCAAAGTCCCTGGGCCAAGACCCCTAATTAAGAGGAAGCTCTCGTAATCTTCAACTGCAAGTTCCCTAGCGAATTCCAAAGCTTTAACGTTGAGTTCAATCTTCCCAAGGCTTTCATATCTTTTAATGACCCCTGCAACATCAACATCCCTGGGCTTGTAGAACACCATGTAGCCCTTTTTCATGGCCTTAATTGTCTCGACTTCCCTCGCAACCTTTTTCCCTTCCTGGGCTATCTCGATTATTGTCTTCTGTATTTCCTTGGAGTCTATATCTACGGTGTTCAGGGCGAAGTCCCTCTTAACTCCAGCCACTCCTTTATGGGGGTTTAGCAACTCTTCAGCGTTGAACCAGTGGTACCTCCTCGCCAACTTCTCCTCGGGATTCATCCCCTGCTGTACAACAGCCCAGTTTCCCTCTTCATCGAGAAAGAAGGTGTGATGATAAAGCTGGTAACCAGTTTGAAGAGCGACGGAATCTACCTTAGCGACCAGCCTAGACATCTTAACGTACTCCTCCCAGGGAAGATCGAACTTCTCCGCTATAACTTTCAGCTCATCAGGCGTCTTCCTGCTAGCCTTTCCCTTTCCCCCAGCAACCTTTATTCCTAGATCAAGCTCGTTCAGTGCCTCTTTGACTATCCCGGTGGTTACGGTCGTTGATCCTGAAGAGTCCCAGTCCATTCCGATGAGGTTATTGAAGGCCTGGAACCAAACGGGATCGGCGAACCTCTCAAGGGCACCCTTCGTCCCGTATTCATCAACCAATATCTTGAGAACAATCCTAGCTAACCTCTCCATCCTCGAAGCGAGCCAAGGGGGAACGTGGCCGGTGTGGAGTGGAAGCTCGGCTATGCCAGATCTCATCACAAAACGTTAAATCTTGAATCTTAAATTCATTTCGGGATTAAAAATGGCCAGAAGGGAGAAGATAATTGAGCTACTCTTGGAGAGGGACTACAGCGTTAGCGAGCTTGCGAGAATTCTAGGACTTAGGGGAAAGGGATCAAAGAAGGCGATCATTGAAGACCTAAAGGTCATAGCAAAGATAGCGAAGAGGGAAGGCATGATCCTCCTGATAAAGCCCGCCCAATGCAGGAAGTGCGGCTTTACATTCAAGCCAGAAATAAACATCCCCTCAAGGTGTCCAAGGTGCAAGAGCGAGTGGATAGAAGAGCCGAGGTTCAAGCTCGAGAGGAGGTGAGCCTCTCGCTTATTACCTTGAGGAGAGGAGCCAAAGCCTTTCCTATGGCCTCCTTCTTCTTTGAAAAGTCTAGAACGTCCTCACTCAAGTTTGCCTTTATTATCTCAACAGCCTCCCTCTCCGTTATTAAGCCCTTAAGCCACGCCTCCGCAATTAAGGCTTCGGCATAATCCCCCTTCGCATGCTTGTCCATTCTCCTCAGCCCCTTTGAAAGCCCTGCTAAGTCTAAAGCAATAGCTAAGGACGCGTTAGGAACCCTGTCACCAGTTGGCTTCCCCAGGAACTCCGTTAGGGCAAGAGAATAAAGGAAGTTGATAAGAGAATCTCCAAACTTCGCCAATCCCTTGTCCATTTCACTCCCCACGGAAGGCCTTCAGATAGATCTCTTTGATTTCATCTACCGTTGGCTCCACTGGGTTGAAGTTCACTAATGGATCTTCATACGCCTTTTTAGCCATCTCATCGAGCTTCTCCATGAACTCCTTTTCATCGACGATCTCGGAGAGCTTGGGAACTCCAAGCTTCTCGTTGAGCTCAATAACCTTGAAGTAAAGCTCCTCAACGTCCTTGAAGCCGAGTTCCTTCGCGAGGGAATCGTACCTTCCCGGAGCCCTCTTTATGTTGTACTCCATAACGTAAGGTAATAGGATAGCGTTAACTAACCCGTGAGGCCCTATCCATGCCGCCTTGTGGCTCATTGCATGAACTAGGCCAAGCCTTCCATTGAGAAAAGCTATACCCGCCATGGTCGCGGCGTAGTGGATCTTTTCTCTGGCCTCCCTATCCCCACTGACGCTCCTCTCCAAGTACTCAAAGACCGTCTTTGCGGCCTTAATCGCGTAGGCATCACTGAAGGGGGTTGCGACCTTTGAAACGTACGCCTCGATTGCGTGAACCAGGACATCCAATCCAGAGTTTCTGGCAACTTCCCGGGGCATCTTCTCCGGCAACCTCGGATCAAGAATTGCATAGTCTGGACAGAGCTCAGGGCTCACGAGGGTATACTTTGTATCGCCCTTCTTTATGACGCTCGCGGCTGAAACTTCGCTTCCAGCCCCGCTCGTTGACGGGATAGCTATGAGCTTAGTCTTAAGCTTTGGAATTGGGTTTACCTTTTGAAACCTGCTGAATATAGCCACATCGTCGAAGTTAAGGTCCGGAACATCATAGAAAACTTTAACGGCCTTCGCAACGTCTATAACGCTTCCACCACCGATTGCAATAAACGTTTCAGGCCCAAACTCTTTAACCTTTGGAAGTATCTCTTCCACAGCCTCTAGGGTTGGTTCAGCTGGAACGCCTATTATGGTCTCGTAAACTGCCCCGGCTTCTTCAAGGTACTTGGTAACTTCCCCCAGGAAGCCAAGCTTATCCATTGACCTTGATGAGAACACGAGAACCCTTTCGTTTTCATTCACAATCTTTTCAACGTTCTTCAGTGAGCCCTCTCCAAGAAAGAGGGTAGTTTTAAGGAAGAATCTCATGCTTACTCACCTTCAAAGCTGTCCTTTATAAAGTCCTGGGCCTCCTCGCTGAACTTGTCCATGGGAACTTCCTTTCCAAACTTATCGTAAACCTTCTTCTCGACGAAATTTATCTCGAGTACCTCATACTTCTCTTCACTCCACTCCTTCACATCCTCACCATGGTTTTTCATGTGCCTGGCAAGGCTGTCTATATCTACGTACTTTCCACAGTGCTTGCACTTGTAGAAGGGCCAGAATACGTAGTCCCTCCCGTTAACTAAGCCCTGCTTTAAGTGTTCTATCAGCCTTCCGCCAAGGTAGTCATATATATCCTCCTGCTCCAGCCCCCCATCCTTCTCAATAACCTTAAAGCCGGCCCAGACTATGTGATCTGCTATATCCTGAACCGTGGGTCTTAAGAACTTCAGGGACATTATGAAGGCTCCGTTGTTGACGTAGAAGGTTCCCTTCCCAGGGATCACTATAACATCTAGAACTCCGGGCTCCTTTTCCTGGGCTAGCTTGTCAGCTTCCTCCTTGCTACCCGCTATCCTCACCTGTAGTTTCATCCCGCTCTTCTTGTGAATTCCGATTATGGTGTTATCGTCAATGTGCCAGTGGAACTCGTCAATTGTTCGTATCTTTGCGTAAACTTTTTTCATTTTTTCATCTAAGCTCTCAAACTTCATGCTCACCCACCAGAAAAAGCTGGAATTAAAAATTAATAAAGCTTCGCGGAAAAGCTTTTAAACCGAGCCAGGAGGCTCTACTTTTCCCTTGTTAGAACCATAAGGATCATTGCTAAGGCGTTCATGGCCGCGGCATATAGGAAAGCATATGTTAGGGAGTAAGTCTGCCAAAGTATCCCAGCTATTACAGAAGCAGGGAGCACGAAGATCCCGAAGACCGTATGGTATGCCCCTATAACAGTGCCCTTCTCGAACTCCTTTGCTAGATCTGCCATATAGGCTCTTGGAATCGTATCCTCTATCGCGATGTATATCCCATAGAGCACGAAGGCTAGGGCAAGCTCTAGGGCATTCCTTGCGAATGCAAAGGCTATCGAAGCTAAAGCTGCTATTCCAAAGCCAATAGTTATGAGCTTCCTCTTCCCTATCCTGTCCGAGTATGCCCCCAGGGGATATGCCGAGAGGGCATAGATGAGATTGAAGAGAGCGTAGAAGCCCAAGCCCTGCATAACCGTTAGTCCAAGCTCCTCAGCCTTCCAGAGGGTAAAAGCATAGCTGTACCTTCCCAAGGCACCTATTGCAATTATGAGAAGGAAAAGCTGAAGGCTTCTTGATCTTAATGCTGATATTCCCTTAATCTTCTTCTTAACCTCCCCGCCCTTATCGACGACGAAGAGGAGGACTATGAGAACACCTACCAGTCCTGGGATCGCTGAGATTATGAAGATCCTCTTGTAAGCAACGACCTTCGGAAGTTGGGAAAATATTGCTAGGAGCCCTATAGCAGCTAAGGGGCCGGCAACGGCCCCCAGGGTGTCCATCATCCTGTGGAAGCCAAAAGCCTTTCCCGTTTTACCCTTCTCGCTTGATTCGGCAATTAAAGCATCCCTGGGGGCCGTCCTTATTCCCTTGCCGATCCTGTCCACTATCCTAAGGGCAACGAACTCCCACCAGCTACTTATGAACGCCAGAGAACCCTTAGCTACAGCTGAGAGCATGTAGCCCAGTGCAACGAAGGCCTTTCTCTTCCTGAACCTATCGCTGAAGTATCCAAACAGAACCTTGAACAGTGAGCTTAAGCTCTCTATAAGACCCATTATTGAACCGCTGAGAGCCTTTCCTATGCCCAGGATATCGGTGAGGTAAGTAGGAACTATGGGCATTATCATCTCGCTACTCATATCGTTGAGGAAGCTGACAATTCCTAGGAGGAAGACGTTCCAGCTTACCCCGAATATCTTCCTCTTCTTCATTCACATCCCTCCAGAAGTTCTTTGCAGAGCTCTCTAACTCTTTCACGACCCTCTTGGAGAGCCTTCACGCCCTTTTCCGTTATCTCGTATACGCGTATCCTCCTCCCCTCTCTAACCTCCCATCTGCTCCTTAGCAGTCCCTCTTTCTCCATTGAGTGAAGTAAGGGATAGATAGTCCCCGGGCTGACTCTGTAGCCGTGTCTCTCCAGCTCTTTCATTATAAAAACTCCCGTAATCCCCCCTTTTTCCGCGTGGTGGAGTATGTGCAGGATTAGAAAGTCTCGGTACTTCATATCGAATCCCGATATCGAAACTCGATATTGCCTTAAAAACGTTTCTTTATTAAGGTACCAAAACCTGAGTATGAATGGGGATGGACATGAAGATAAGGCTCGAGCACGGTGCCGGTGGAGAGCTAATGGAGGAACTGATTAGGGATGTGATACTGAAGAACATAAGGCTGAACTCCGCTGGTGGAATAGGACTTGAAGCTCTTGATGACGGAGCTACAATACCCCTAGGGGACAAGCATTTAGTGTTTACAATAGATGGACACACCGTTAAACCCCTCTTCTTCCCTGGGGGAGACATAGGTAGATTAGCTGTAAGTGGAACGGTCAACGACCTAGCCGTTATGGGGGCCAGACCATTAGCCTTAGCGAGCTCCCTGATAATTGGGGAAGGATTCGACGGAGCTGATTTAGAGAGAATTCTGAAGTCAATGAATGACACCGCGGAGGAGGTTCCCGTTCCAATAGTTACCGGAGATACTAAGGTCGTTGAAGATGAAATTGGAATATTCGTGATTACGGCCGGAATTGGAATTGCAGAGAGGCCGATAAGCGATGCTGGAGCCAGGGTTGGCGATGCCGTTCTGGTTAGCGGAACGATAGGAGATCACGGAATAGCCCTGATGAGCCACAGGGAGGGCATCTCATTCGAGACCGAGCTTAAGAGTGATGTCGCACCGATATGGGATGTAGTGGAAACGGTGGCAAAGACAATAGGCTGGGAGAACATCCACGCAATGAAAGACCCGACAAGGGGAGGGCTCAGCAACGCCCTAAACGAGATGGCGAGAAAGGCCAGCGTTGGAATTCTAGTCAGGGAGAGCGACATACCGATAAGGCCAGAAGTAAAAGCTGCAAGTGAGATGCTCGGGATAAGCCCCTACGAGGTCGCCAATGAAGGAAAGGTCGTAATGATCGTTGCCAAAGAGTACGCCGAGGACGCCCTCGAGGCCATGAGGAAGACCGAGAAAGGCAGAAATGCGGCAATCATAGGGGAGGTAATAAAAGACTATCCCGGGAAAGTCATCCTTGAAACCGGCATTGGAGGAAAGAGGTTCATGGAGCCTCCAATTGGCGATCCCGTTCCGAGAGTTTGCTGATTTCCCTGATCCTTTTATCTATCTTTACCATCTCCCTCCACTGCCTTCCGGGCCAGTAGACCTGACCGCAGTTTAGGCAGATGTAAAACTCATTGTAGATCTCGTAGACCTTCTTAGGAACTTTGTCCCTTATCTCCTCCTTATTGACCCTAACTATTGGGCCATTGCACTTTGGGCACCTTGCATTTTCGGGAAATAGTTCGTTGAACTGTATTCCCTCCCCCATCAGTTGCCTAACTTGATCCTCGAAGGAGTTGGACTCTATTAAAATAACCCCCACCCCAAGCTTCTTGGCTCTCTCAGCAAGGCCAGAGTCCCGCGTAAGTATTATCCTACCCTCTTTTTTAGCGACTTCAAGGATTTTGTCATCCTCTTTAATCCCGTACAGTGTATCGTAACCGTAGAGCCTCAGCCACCGAGCGAGCCTGCCAAGCATCATATCGGCTATGAACTTCATGCAGCATCACGTTTAGTCTTTAAAAACCTTCCAGACCAACAGGGGAAACACTAAGGTTGCATCGGCCCATATCTCCACGTAATCGGCCTTAGCTTTTATCTTTCCCCAGCTAACACCTTCGCTCGGCGGTGCACCGCTTAGAGAGCCATCCCATGGGACGGCAGTAGTTATATATATTGCATAGTCTGTTCCACCCCTGAAGAGGTTCGCGTTTATTATCGCGTGCTTCGGGAGGGAGCCCCCTAAGATTATCGACGCTGTCTCCTTGGCTGTAACGGCAAGGTTGTTCAGCTTTACGATGTCGTTGGCTATATCTATTACCAACTCCCTATCACCGCGCTCCTCCTTGAAGAAGTAGAGCATGTCCCCTATAGATCCATCAGTAATCGCCGGGCAGAATATTGGGACGTTCCTCTTGTAGGCCCAGTAAATTACGCTCTTCTCCTTCTCTTTACCTAGCTTTTCATCCATGTATCTTCCGAGCTCGTAGATGAACTCGCTGGCCGTTAAAGGTCTCCCAGCTTCGCGCTCTATCTCGAGAATGCGCTCAAAGAATGAGATCATGTACTTCTCGAACTCTATATAACGGTCGTTGGGAACGAAAATGTTACCAATCCTGTTTATGCCCTTCTCCCTCAACAGGGAATCGTCAACGTGCCAGTCACCAAGGATAAAGGGCTTAAGGGCCTTTATGAAGTCTTCCTCAATCCCTCCAGCCGTGGTTACGATAACGTCAACCTTGCCCTCTTTAACGAGCCACGCAATTATCTCGCGTAGGCCAGATGATATTATGTTCGACGTGTAGCCCAGGAAAACCCTAACCTCCTCTCCTCTGGCGCGCTTCTCCTCGACTCTCCTCCATATCTCTATCGCCTTCCCAAGGTGAGTTGCTTGAAAGCCTATCCTCTCGTAGTAGTCGAGGACTTCCTCCAAGCTATGGATATCGTCAAGCCAAGGACCCTCGATTGGAGTTCCCTCTATTTCCTCGCTCTTCTTCAGGACTATCTCTTTGGGCTTGGGCATAGGGGTTGGTATTCCCGGGCGTATTTAATAATTACCTTTAAAATTTGTTTTGGTATTTAGCTAGGGAGAGAGGATGAGCGAAATCTTAGTATCTATTCCCCAAGACTTGGCCAGAATCCTTAAGGTTAATGAAAGGGAGCTCCCAAAACTTGTGAAGGTATACCTAGCGATTAAACTCTACCGTGAGGGAATAGTTAGCCTTGGAAAAGCAGCCGAAATAGCTGGAGTTAGCAAATGGGAAATGATGGAGATTCTAGCTTCAAAAGGTATACCTCTTCAGTATAGTGAAGAGGATCTAAGGGAAGATGTGAAAACCTTGGAGAGATTACTATGAGGGTAGTCTCTAATTCAGGGCCCCTAATAGCCCTAGCTAAGATTGGAAAGTTAAAAGTTCTAAAGGAACTTTTTGGTGAGATAATAATTCCGAGAGCTGTCTGGTATGAAGTCGTTGAAAAAGGGAAAGGAAAACCGGGATCCATGGAAGTTGAAAATGCAAAGTGGATTAAGGTCGTTGATGTAAAAGATAAAATTGGCGTTGAAATTCTCAAAAAAGAAGTTGAGATTGGCGAAGCTGAAGCAATAATTTTGGCTAAGGAAATTAACGCTGATCTGCTTATCCTCGACGAGAAAATTCCAAGGATCATTGCAAAATCCCTTGGATTGAATGTAGCTGGGACTCTTGCAATTCTTTTCATTGCAAAGAAGATAGACATACTTATAAACATGCCGAGAACAAAAGGTGTCTACTTCAGCGATAAAGTCCTCAAAGAAGTAAAGAGGATGTACCAAGTTTAAGCCTTGACCATAACGGCCCAAAACCTCTTAGCGTTCTCCCTGAGCTTCCTTTCGTAGTCAGAGTACACCCTTACTTCCCCAAAGACTTCCCCTCCCAGAAGTTTAATCTCCCTGGGAGTGTATATGTTGAGCTCATCGCTGACGAAGAACGCCCTAACTTCACCGTTCGGCCTTAAAATCTGCACGAGCCTCTTGAACCTTACCTTCTGCACTCCAGGCAAAACCTCTCTCCAGTCCGTGATTATAAGCCTCTCTTCTCCATGAACCTCGTCCCACACGAAGGGACCTAGATTCCTCACCACGAACCACTGGGGAAAATCAGCTATGAACACTCCGCCCGGCCTTAGAGCTTCGTGAACTTTTCTAAACAGTATCATTAGCTTCTCCTCGTTAAAATAGGTGATGCTCGAGAAGAGCATCGTTACAGCATCGAACTCTTCCCTGAAGTTAATCTCAAGGGCATTTCCTTGAATGAACTTAACCTTGTCGGTTTTCCTGCGGGCAACTTCAAGCATCTCCTCGTGGAGGTCAATGCCGACAACGTTGTAACCCCTATTTGCAAGCTCAACTGTTGGTATTCCCGTCCCGCAGGCCAAATCTAAAACATCTCGAACTTCCCTCTTAGCGTCTTCCCTGAAGACCTCTTCAAGGAAGGCAACTTCCCTCGATATCTCCTGGGCTCTCCTCCTGTATATTGAGTCGTAATACTTGGCCAAAACCGTATAAAGCTCGTGCATGTGCATGAATAAAACTTCATCTTTAAATATCTTTGGCCTTAAAATCTGCCCGAAACATTTTGCACTCCCGTAAAAAGAGGCAGTTGGTTATACAAAAATGTTTATATATGTGTAATTCAATTATGTATTCAGGTGTCGTATTATGGAAGTTGTTAGTTTTAGGATCCCAAAGGAGCTTAAGAGGAGCATGAAGGAAGTTGACATTAACTGGAGCGAGGAGATTAGGAAGTTTATTGAGGCTAAGGTCAGGGAGTACAAAAGGAGGAAAGCATTGGAAGAAATTGATGCAATGCTCTCAAACCTTCCAAAAGCCGAAAAAGGAACTGCAAAAAATTACGTGAGGGAGGACCGTGATAGTAATTGATGCATCTTCCCTTGCCAAGTACATACTAAGGGAGGGAAACTGGGAGAAAGTTAGAGAATACCTCCTAGATGAACCCTATTCCCTAACATTAGCCTTAGCCGAAGTCTCAAATGCCATTTGGAAGCATCACACACTATACAAGAGGATTTCCAGAAAAGAAGTTGAGATAATGTTTACCGCGTTGAAAAAGCTCAGAGAGGACGTGGTGATTTTTGAACCGTTCGAGAATTATCTTGGCATGGCAATGGTCATGTCAATGAGCGAGAGGATTCCTATTTATGATGCTCTCTATTTAGCCCAGGCGAAGAGATATGGAGTTCTCCTTTTAACAAGTGATGAAAAGCAATGGGAGGTTGCGCTCAAACTTGGGGTTAAAGCTAGGTACATTGAATAACATCTTTCAAAACCTTAATGAGGATATCGTTCTCCTCAGGCCTCCTAACGGAGAACCTTACGAATTCTGGAAGGCCGAAGCTACTGCAGTCCCTAACCAAGATGCCCCTAGGCTTAACCCTCTCGACGAATTCTTTAGCGTTTCCAACCCTCATTATAAAGAAGTTAGCATCGCTTCTAACTCCCAGTTCCCTCTCCAACCGAGATTTCTCCTTCCATATTAGAGGCATTGTCCTCTTCAGGTGCTCAAACCCATCCTCCAACAGGAACTCAAGGAAGGCAACTCCCGTGGAGCCTATGCTCCAAGGCATCCTGACGCTCCTGAAGTACTCCGGGAAGCCGATGACGTAGCCCACCCTAATCCCAGGTAGCCCGTAGCTCTTTGTGAACGTCCTTAACTTTACTATGTTCTCTCCCTGGGGACTTTCGGGCTTTTTAACGAAGTCTATGAAGGCTTCATCTAGGATTAACAGAGAATTTGTATCTTCAACGGCATCAATTAAAGGCTTCAGCTCCCTAACCCTGTAAAATTTCCCATCCGGATTATTGGGGTTGCAGAAGAATACTATTGAACCTTGAGTCACAAGCTTGGCAAGCTCCCCAGGATCGTTTGGCCCCTTCACTATTCTCGCTCCAAATATCCTCGAGACCCTCTCGTACTCTTCATAGGTGTGCCTCGGAATCACAACTGTTTTACCTTTAAGGACTGGGCCCAGGAGGTACAGAGCTTCGGTTATCCCGGCCGTTACCGTTACCTCTTCCCCAGCGAGATCACTAAGCTTCCCTTCAAGCTCGTCCCAGTAAGGATACCTCCCGCTTATCTCCTTGGCCCTCTCGAACATCTCCTCCACCCACTCCGGAGGATAGGGATTCACAGAGGCCGAGAAGTCTATCAGGCCTTCCTCCCTCGCCCCGCCGTGCTTGGCCCTGAAGTTTACCGGCTCGAGCATGCTATCCCTCCTTAAATATCCTCTCAATCATCGGGTCAAAAATGTAGTACCTACCTCCCCTCTTTTCAACATAGCCAGACTTTACGAGGTTCTCTAAGAGCTTTGAAAAGTTTGAATCGTTTATATAGCCGAGCTTAAGCGTTACATAATCCTTTATATCCCTCCACCGGGAGTACCCAAGGGCTATCGCCTTGAGTATAACCTTATAGCGAGGGCTGTATGAGAAAAGCCTCGAAAGTTCGCTCTCGACTATCGCCTTAGCCTCCCTGAAGACTTCTTCCAAAGCCTTACCGTGATCTAGCCCTCTCGCCACCCTTAGGTAGCCATAGAGGGTCAGCCAGCCAACAACCCCATCAAATGTGTTAACTGCATCTTCAAGCTCTCCCTCCTTAATTCTCATGCCAGCCTCCCTGAATCCACTCTTCAAGAATTCAAGGCTTAAATCCCGGGAGAACCTGCTTAAAACCACGTCATGATGGTACCTACCGAAGAGGGGAGCTCTCGGATCCTCAAACCTAAGGAAGTCAAAGAGCATTCCAACCTCAGAGCCAGTCAAGATAAAGGTCAGATTCTCGAGGTTGTCAACCGCGTAAGCCAAAATACCATCGTAGCGGGTTGCTCCCCCAAATCTTAAGTACTGAGCCTCGTCAAACGCTATAATGAATCTTCCATACTCATTTAGGGCCTCAAGCAACTCGACTATTGAGAAATCCTTCGCAATCTCAACTCTAACGCCAGAAACTGAGAGGCCTTTAACGTTCCTCTTTAATTCCTCTAGGAGCCTCTTCCTGCCACTGAGCGATGAAAGTAGCATCCTGCCAATCACGTACCTGTTCACGGAGGAGAACTCGGAGTAGGTTTTTCTAACGTCGACCTTTATTGATGGATACTCAATTTCATTAAGCGTGACGTTCAGCAGTGAGCTCTTGCCAAGTCTCCTGGGGCCCAGGATTAAAATAAGCCTTTCTCCCATATCAACGGCCTTTATAACATCTTCCAGCTCATTTTCTCTGTCAAATAGCTCTTCCCTTTTTGTTTTTGGGTACGGGAAAAACAACAACTTGCACCCCTCAAAGTTACTTGTACCCCTGCAAGTTAATATAGGTTTCGATAAACCTAGGCTTCATACTCTAGCTCCTGTAGATCCTTTGATGGAACTTTCCCGAGTATTCCTTAGAGATATATCTTGTGGTAGTTTTGACGACTTGTCGGCCCAAACAGGAAATTTAAGGGGAAAGGGTCAAGAGAAATCTCACTAATTTCTTTGGGTATCCATTTAATTTCACTCTCCTTCCACTTTCGGTAGTCTTCATCATCCTTGAACCTTCCCCTCCACCATGGATTGAAGTGTTCAATCATGTTGGTAATTGCACTACCAATATTTTAAATTGGTAGTCCAACTACCAACTCCTTTAAAAGCAGAACAAGGAGTAACCACTCAGTCACAGCTATCCAGTAAAACCTCAGGGCCCTCTTCACGTCTTCAAGCTGAGGCTCCCTTCCAGGGAACCTGTAATAGCTAGGCTTTTCAAGCCACACCCCAAGAACAGCCGACATCACGGCTATCGGTTTATCCGAGTTTATCTTGTACTTGGCGAGCTTGTAGTGCCTTACAACCTTCCTGGGGCCAAAAGGAAGAAAGAGCAAAACCGTAATCCTCGCGGGGATGAAGTTTAGGGCATCGTCAAGTCTCGCAGAGAATTTACCGAAGTACTCGTACTTCTCGTTCCTGTAACCAATCATTGCATCGAGAGTATTCACCGCCCTGTAGATTAAGGCCCCAGGAAGGCCAAACAGGAGGTAGTAGAATAGGGGAGCAACTACAGAATCGTTCAAGTTCTCGGCGAGGCTTTCGATCGAGGCCGAGATTAAGTGAGGCCTGTCAAGGGACTTAACATCCCTACTCACGATCATGGACACTGCCTTTCTCATCTCCTTTACATCCTTGGTAATCGTCCTTGCCACGTGCTCATAGAGACTTCTTATGGCGAATGAGGACTTAAGGAGGTAAACCGCTAGGAAGTAGTTCAGGGGGTATGGGAGATACTTGGGAAGGAGCGAGAGAGCAAAGGCAAAAGCGATAACGGCTAACGCAACCAAAAATCCGGCAAAGAAGTCAAAGATAGGCCTTCTGCGCTTCCATCTTTTGTCAAGTGAACTAATTAAGTGACCAAACCACACAACCGGGTGAAGCTTGGCGGGAGGCTCACCTAGGAGCAGATCCCAGAGTAGCGCGAAGATTAAAATATCCATGATGGAGAATATATCCCACAGGTTATAAATTAAGGTGATAGTTATGAACGAGTTAGAGAAGCGCATAAAGGAGGCAATGGAGTTTGAGAGGATAATAAAGAAGATCAAAATAAACGAAGAAGAAGCTGAAGCCCTTAAGAGGGAGATAGCGAAGGCTGTAGCAAGATACTACGGAGTGATCCAAGATGAAGGAGAGAATCCTCAAGAGACTTGAAGAGAAAGGAATAACCCTACAGGCGATCATAGACACTGCCCTAGAGCTCTACATAGGAGAAGAAAAAGATAACATCAAGGAAAAGCTACACTCCCTACTCCTCGGGTACCTTGAAGATATAAACGTTCAAGCCCTCCTGCTTTCCGCAATCCTCCTTGAGGAGAACTTTGAAGTTGAGGGAGATCCCGTTAATCTCATTGCTGACGAACTAATAGGGATAAATATAGCCGAGTACATTGGGGGAAAGTTCGCCCTCTTCAACTTCTTCTACTACGACACAAGAAAACCGGGGATATTAAAGGAGCTCCCACCGTTTCTCGACGATGCGATAGGAGGTTTAATAGCTGGATGTATGACTAAGCTCTTCGAAGATAAAGCTGATAAAAATTGAACGTCACAACAAAGATTGGGTGAACAATATGGAGATACCAAAGGACATTAAAGGACTGCTGGGACCCAAGCCTGAAAAAGAAATAATGTTGCTTGCCGCAATTGAACTATATAGGGAAAGAAAGCTTAGTCTAGGAAAAGCTGCTGAATTTGCTGGTCTCACTGTTAGGGAATTCCTATATGAATTAAGAAAGAGAAAGATTCCAATTAACTACCCTGAAGAAGAGGCAGAAAAAGACGTAAAAACTGTTGAGGGTCTTGTATGATCGTTGTTTCTAATACAAGCGCGCTTATTAGACTATCAAATATAAGACATCTTGACATTTTGCAGAAACTCTTCGAGGAGATAATAATACTGCCCGCTGTAGCCGAAGAATTCGGAGAAAAACTCTCAAGCTGGGTTATTGTAAGACCAGTTTCAGACGAAAAATTCGTGAAAGTACTCTCTTACTCACTTGGAAAAGGAGAAGCAGAAGCCATTGCACTAGCCCTCGAGTTGAATGCTGATATTATCATCCTTGATGACTTAAAGGCCAGGAAGTTTGCAGAGGATCTTGGCCTCAATATCATTGGAACTGCAGGTGTAATATTACCCGCAAAAAAGAGAGGAATTATTAAACAGGTATTTCCTGTTCTAAAGGAACTGAGAGAGAAAGGATTCTGGATCTCCGACGCAATAATCAGACACATTACGAAGTCCGCTGGAGAAGAGGTAGAGTGACTATGAGAAACCTGACTCCATTCCTAACGAGGATTCCGATTAAAGGTGATTTTGAAAAGGCTAGGGAAGAGGTTTGGGCCTTTCCGCTCGTTGCAGTTATAACCTCCCTTCTGCCGACTCTAATCCTGTACTTCAAACTGCCGAGAGGAAATTTGCTTGGAGTTTTGGCCCTCTACTTCACCATTGGCTTACTTCACCTTGACGGCCTTGCGGATTGGGCCGACGGAATAATGGTCAAGGGGGATAGAGAGGGGAAGATAAAGGCGATGAAAGACGTAAATACTGGGATAGCCGGAATTTTTGCCGTAGTAGTTGTTTTGTTAGTTCAAGTGTACTCGCTTGAAGGGGCTCCATTCTACTCGATGTACCTAGGAGAGCTGAACTCAAAGTACGCGATGCTGCTAGCTTTGGCAACCAAAAAGCCCTTAGGAAGAGGACTAGGGGCGTACTTCATGGAGGGTATGAATAGAAAGAACATGGTAATTGGAACGGCCCTATACGTCCTCCTCATGATCCCCGTTTTAGCGTTATATCCCAAGGCCATAGTTTCACTCCTAGGCTTGGCTATAGGAGCCTACACCATACACATCTCCCTTAAGAACTTTGGAGGGCTTAACGGAGACTGCATAGGAGCAGTTGCCGAAATAACTCGGGCGGGAACCCTCCTGATTATAGGTACGTTTTAGCAGAAAGAGATATATCCTTCCCAAATCCACTCCAATCGATGAAAGTTAAAGAATACATAAAAGGAATTGCCCTGCTAATGCTTGCCGCGATAATAGTGGTCTTATTCTTAGTGGGTATCCTAGTCCTAATGGCCGGTATCCTTGTCCTATTAGCTTTGGTTCTGGTTTACATTAAATACAAGATGTGGAGGCTGAAAAGGAGACCACCAAAGATCCTTGAAGGGCCAGAGGACTACTATTAAAGTTCCTCAAGTATCCGCTCCATGTCAAAGTTCTTCTCAACGATTCGAGCGAACCTCTCAATTTCCTCCTCTATGCTCCACTCCCCAATTGATATCGGCTCTAAGCCTTTCTCCCTCCTTAGAAAGTTCAGGAAACGCTCTGTGAAGGTGAAGTTGTGGAATATTCCATGAAGGTAAGTTCCAAACGCCCTCTCGCCAACGGCACCTTCGGGCTCTAAAGCCTTTGCCCCGTTGACAGATGTTATTAAGGAGAAAGGTCTCTCAGAGGTGCTCCTACCAAACCTTATCTCGTAGCCCTCCACGTTCATGCCCTTAGCAGGCCCCCACAGGACTTCAGCCTTAAGGTGGTTCGTCCTCTTTACCTTCGAGAATACTGTTTCTGCGGGCAAAAGACCAATGCCCATAATAACTCCGCGCTTGGATTCAACGTTGTCAATTATCTTCTCCCCAAGCATTTGAAAGCCACCGCAGATTCCAACTACGAAGGAGCCCTCGCGGTGGGCCTCTATTATGGCATCCTCAAAACCCTCCTCCCTCAACCAGAGCAGATCCTCAACGGTGTTCTTACTCCCCGGGATTATTATCAGGTCACCCTTAATTTCCTCAGGCCTAGTTACGTAGTCAACTCCATTGGCCCAATGCAGGGGTTCAAAATCTGTGAAGTTGCTCATGTGAGGGAGCCTGATTATCTGAATGTGGAGCTCGCCCTTAACCTTCGGGAACTCAGCGAGAGAGTCCTCCTCGGGAAGGCGGTGCTCCACGTAGGGGATAACTCCCAGGGTTGGTTTCCCGTAGCGTTTCTCCAAATATTCAAAGCCCGGCTCGAGGAGTGAGGGATCTCCTCGGAACTTGTTGAAGACGAACCCTATTATCGCCTCCCTCTCCTCCGGTTTTAGGAGCTCCATTGTGCCAACTATTGACGCAAAACTGCCTCCCCGATCTATGTCCGTAACGAGGATTCCCTTTGCCTTGGCGTGGAGCATGACTCTAGTGTTCGCTATGTCATAGTCCTTGAGGTTTATCTCAACTGGACTGCCTGCCCCTTCAATTATCACGAGATCGTGCTTCTCCTTAAGCTCATCTAGAACGGCCATGGCCTTCCTGAAGAGTTCTTCCTTCTTTGAGAGCATATACTCGCGAGCGGAAACGCTCCCAATTGGCTTTCCCATGAAAACCACCTGACTCCTCATGTTCCCCTCTGGTTTGAGGAGAATGGGATTGAACTTTACGGAAGGCTTCTTTCTGCAGGCAATCGCCTGCAAATACTGGGCCCTGCTTATCTCCCCTCCCTCTATTGTTGGCGCGGAGTTGAGGCTCATGTTTTGGCTCTTGAAGGGGACAACGTCATAACCCATATTCGAGAAAATCCTGCATAGGGCAGTAGCCAAGAGAGATTTTCCAGCTCCAGATGAAGTCCCCAGGATCATTAAAGCCCTTCCCATCTGTATTCCCATAAGGTAATGCGGGTAAGGAATATAAATTCTTGGATAATTTCTCCAACGGTGGTGGTATGAAGAGCCTCTTCGTTCTAGTCCTGGGGAACACTGAGATAAGCCTAATTCCTGGGATAAGCGTTGCAGGAGCAACTCCCGAGCTGACAAAGCTTACTCCTCCGGCAGATGCTGAGTATCTCTTCTATGAAAAGCCCAGGATTATAGATGCGATACCAGTAACCCCCGAGGGGCATCCGACCCCAGCTATAATAACCAAGGCAGCAAGGGAACTTGCCAAGTTTCCAATTCTAGTGGTTAGGGGAGGAACTTACCTGCCCCCGATGCTCCCCCACGTTCACATCAGCGACAAGATTGGGAGGGACTTCAGGGAGGAGCCTGCACTCCCAGAAGTTGAGGAAATAATTGAGAGGGCCAAGTTACTTGGAGAAGAGCTGAACAAGACGAACATAGAGGAGCTGGTAATAGGGGAGTCAACTCCGGGAGGAACAACAACAGCTCAGGCCGTTCTATGGGCTCTAGGTTACGAAGCAAGAACATCTTCAGCTTCACCATCAAATCCCCAGGAACTTAAGAGGAAGGTAATAGAAGAGGGATTCAAGAGGGCAGGCGTGGAAAAAGGGAGCCTGAAAGATGACCCAATAGAGGCTATAAGGCAGTTCGGAGATCCAATGATGGCCACGGTTGTTGGATTATCGCTAGGATTCAGGAAAAACGTGGTGCTCGCCGGAGGAACCCAGATGCTGGCCGTCGCTGCCGTGTTAAAAGCCTTGGAGGAGAGTATGGACAGGTTCATGATTGCCACAACCAAGTGGATAGTTCAGGATAAAAGCGCAACCTTTGTTGAGACTGCAAGGGAGATAGGGATAATAACTTACTCGGCCGACTTAGACTTCTCGAATAGCAAGTTTAAAGGGTTACAGGATTACGAGAGGGGCTACGTGAAGGAAGGTGTTGGAGCAGGAGGAGCAACTTGGTTAGCGGTAAAGGCAGGATTTTCGCCTGAGGACGTCTCAAGAAAGGTTGAAGAACTGTACGAGAGGCTTATGAAAATGAAGGGTTAGAGTTCGCTCCACTTCTTTATGCTTTCCTCCAAAGCTTTCCTCACTGCTTTTCCAATGTTTATCCCAAGCCTAGTTGCAGTTCCGGCCCACTCAATGTCCCCTTCAAACGCGAAAACCCCGATTCCATCGCTCGTCGTCCCAGTGGCCTTATAGCCCATCGTCAAGAGGGTGTAGGTTTTTGCCTCTGTAGCTGTCATCACCGCGTTCACGAGGGCCCCAACTGTTAGTCCTTCCTCTATTACCACGGCAATATTTATGGTTCCTGGGCTCCAAGGAGGAGGTTCCTCACCAGCTATTGCCGGATTAGTTATTCCGGCCGTAATGTAAGCTGTAACACTCCCCCTCTTCGCCACCGCGAGTACCTTTTCCACGTCAGCCGCTGTCATGAAGCCAACGAAGTTCTTGAGGTTGTGCTCCTCTTCGAACTTTCTGCAGTCCTCCTTGTAGTTTCCGGAGTAGTTCTTGTGAACCATCATGAAGAAGAAGCCGTTAGCCTTGGTTAGCCCTCCCCTGTAGGGGGCGTTGCTTAGGGCTATCATTGGCTCCTTAAAGGATTTTATGAAGTGGCTGAACTTCATTAAAATTACCCCTTTATAAGATAGATCTCAAACCCCATATCCCTCAAGACAGTGAAGTCTTCGTCCATTGTTATTAACGCCAAATTATTGGCGATTGCTATGGATGCTATAAACAGATCTCGGAAGGATAAAGGCGTTCCCCTTTCCCGTAACTTTCTATGTATATAGGAAGCTACTTCGGCACATTTGCCATCAAAAGGAAGCTCAGGAAGTAATTCTAACCACATTAGTTCGTCCTTTCTGGGGAACCCTATAAGAACTTCAAATTTTGTTATAGAAGTTATGTAAAAAGTATTGTCAATAGACGATATTTTCTCGAAAATATCACTTCCTTGACCTTTTCTACCAAGCTCGAGTATTATGTTCGTATCAAGGACTGCCCCCATTTCTCAAACTCCTCCTCAATCTCTTTAAGTCTCTTCTTTGTTTCCTCATACTCCTCTTCACTGAAGATACCGCAAATATGCTTCAAAACATCTATATTTCCCTTCCTCTCTCTGAGAAGATCTCTAAGCAATTCACTAAATGATCTATTCCCCTTTATCCTAACCAGCTCTTCATACACATCATCAGATATTGTTATAGTTTTCACCACTTTACTGCACCCAGTACACTGAACACATGCATCATATTTAAACATTACCCAGCATTAATCATGAAATTCTTTTCTAAGCCTCTCTCCTCCAACCAACACAAGGTCCTGAGGGATTTTTCCGGTGAGAGCCTTATAATATCCCTTCGCATAGTTCAAAGCTCTCTCAATGACCTTCTCTCCTTTCGGGATAATGCTCAACGTACTTTCGGGCCCACTCTACCATAACATTTACGAAGCTTTCGTTCATTATCAACACTATGCAAAAAATATAAAAATCAGAGGTACCTCTCCCTAACCCACCTAATGAAGTACTCCGCATCCATCTCTTCCCCGATGGCCTTCTTAAGTAGCTCCTTCGGCGGATAAATTGAGCCCCACCTGTGTATTTTCTCCTTGAGCCAAGTCTTTATCGGCTCGAAATCTCCCTCAGCAATTTTTGTCTCAACGTCCAGATCCTTTTTCATATGGTAGTAGAGCTGTGCCGCAAGTATTGTCCCTATGCTGTAAGTGGGGAAGTAGCCTATGCTACCGTGGGCCCAGTGTATGTCCTGAAGTATTCCCTCCACGTACGTCTTTGGCCTTATCCCGAGCAACCTCTCCATCTCCTCGTTCCAGAGCTCAGGGAGATCCTTGGCCTTGACCCCCTCGTTGAGCATAATTCTCTCGAGCTTGAACCTCAGGATTATGTGGAAGTTGTAGGTGACGACGTCAGCTTCAGTCCTTATGAAGTCGGGCCTCACCATGTTGAAGTACAGGTAAACATCCTCAGGGGTGTACTTATCCATGAAGGGCAGGTTCTCCTTGAGTACTGGGTAAAGTAGCTCGACAAACTCCCTTGAGCGGCCAATTATGTTCTCCCAGAACCTGCTCTGGCTCTCGTGTATTCCTAAACTAACTCCTCCCGCGATGGGAGTGAACATGAACCTCTCGTCCTGCTGAAGCTCGTAGAGGGCATGTCCAAACTCGTGAATCGTGCTGAGGACAGTCCTCCTGAAGTCAAAGCCTTCGTACCTCGTGGTGATTCTTACATCCTTAATTCCAAACTCTGTGGTGAACGGGTGGGCTGAAACATCTATTCTAGCCCTCACGCCGAGCGGGAAGCCGAACTTCTTGAGAATCCAGAGGTTAACCTTTTCCATCCACTCCCTCTCGTACTTCTCCTTCTCTAAGGGATGCTCCCTAGGGACTTTACCTTCCTCAAGGATTCTATCAAGGAGGGGCTTGAGCTCCTTCTCGAGCTTATCAAACATCCTGATTATATCCCTCGTCCTGAGGCCTTCCTCGTATAAGTCAAGCAGGGCATCATATGGCTCCTCCTCATAGCCCAGGTAGTCAGCGGCCCTCTTTGCTAAGTCAATTATCTTGTCGAGCCAAGGCTCAAACTTGGAGAAGTCATCCTTGGCCTTGGCCTCCTCCCAGGCCTTTGTGGCCTGAGCGGTAACTTCGCTTACCTCCCTCAAGAACTCGGGTGGAAATGCCTTAATTATTCTAATTGATCTGTCGAGAACCCTGACAACTCCCCTCTCGTACTCGTTGAGCTCCTGATCCTTTGCCTTTTCCACCAACTCGAGGAAGTCCGGCCTTAGTAGGAGCTCCTGGGAGAGAACTGATAGCTCGCCCTGGGCTACAGATCTCTCCATGATGCCCTCTTTGGGCATGTTTACTTCAAGATCCCAGCCGAGAACGCTCTGCGCATGACCTATAGCCCAAATTCTTCTGTATCTAGCCAAAATCTCCTTAATTATCTCGTTCTGGAAGATACTTTCCATGATTACCACCGCTGAATTCTGAAAACCTAATTTTTATATCTCTTTCGATGGACATCTGAACGAGAGGTCATTCTCTTAAGTATCGGAAGAGGAAGTATAGCCAAGAGCATGAAACCGACCCCGCAAACTTTCCCCTTGGCAGTTGATGTTCCCAGAGTGGAATAATTGGAAGACGAATAGGAGCTCACGGGAGAAAATGTTGTCGTAGTGTTCTTCCCAATGGCTGTGCCTGTGGTCGTTTTCTCAATATAAGGAGAATTGGCTTTACAGATCGTTACGTTAACTATTTTGACCTCACTCGGAAACCAGAAGCCCTTTATAGCATTCGTGATATTGACGTAGAAGAGAGTAATGTTTCTCGTCCAATTACCTTTCCTCAGCGTGAAATAGACTGGAAATTGAGTCCAGTTGACCACCAAGGGGCGCTGATGGGAGAATATCAAGCGGCAGTACTTTGAATTTTCAACAGTGCGGTTTGGAACGATAAAGAAGTCCGCAGAAGGTGGAATCTTCATAGCCGTTTCGTTAGAAATCCGAACCCAAGTGCCGTTAATGAAAACCTGCTTAGCCTGAAACTGTCTTGGAATTTCAATCTTCCAGTAGTTAATGGTATATTTCATCCCCCTCGGAAACCCAGAGAGGTAGATATTGGCCCGCTCAATGCAGAAGTTCCTTGTGTCGAGCTTGAAAACATGGTTCAAGTTTACACCCTCCTGAGAGTCCGCGGAGTAAGCGAAAACGCTCACGTTAACGTACCAAGAACCGTTCACGTAGTCTACTGCATTGAAGTGAACCCAACTCACGTTCCTCGGCGCGTAGGGTGGAAGGGCCGAGAGCAATGCTGGGGTAAAGTTGAGGAGGTAGAGCTGAGAACCATCAAAGAGCAGGAGGTAGTTGTAACTGTCGTAAACCTCGGCCCAGCAATTGTCCATACCACAGGTTATGCCATAATTGTCAACCTCAGCATTAATTAGGGCAGTTGTTCCGTTTGAAAAGACCGAATACCTTACCTCGTAGAGAAAGCCTCCTTTGTCCACATAATATGTTGCAGAGACGGGAACGGCGAGGAAGAGGAGGACGATTAGAATTACTAGCCGGGACATTTTTATCACCTCTTCGGTTTTTCAATAGCGCGGGCTGAACCGAAACTGGCGACGGGAGTAGGTGATGGGCCCGCAAACCAATGAACCCCCTGAAGGGCAGGGTAATGACACCCAAGAGGAACCCCCGCCCCTCAGGGCGAGGAGGTCAGACTCCTGACCAGATTTTCCTTTTTATTTTCCTTTTTCAGGAGGAAGTAAACAGGAAAGACACTTGAGTTAACGATCTCAGTCGGGCCGGGAGACCATCTCAATGCTTCCTTGCTCATCGTTACCCAGGTGTCACTGACATTGGCTTGGCCCCATTTTTCAGAACTCTTCGATTGAAGTACTATTTTCCAGCCATCAATACTGTCTTTGAGTTCTCCTGTAGGGAGTTGGGGCCAGCTTATGTTCACAGGTTCGATACAGAATTTGCCCGGATTGAAGCGGTAAACGCCAGTAATCTCTGCCAGTGGAGGATAAAACGTGATGTTGATATACCAGCTTCCGTTTATGAAGCGCGCATCATGGAGCTGTAAGTCCAGAAGTGAGTAATAGTTGGGGTAGAGCGCTATGACCGCTGGTGTGAAGTTGAGAAGGTAAAGCTGGGAGCCGTCAAAGTAGAGGAGGAAACTACTGCCACCAAGAACTTCTCCAGTCGTGGCATTGTGGCAGTCTATTCCCGAGAGGGGCGGACAGTATGGCACGTACGTTAAAATATCAAGAGGGATAAGAGCGTCACTCCCGTTGGACATTACGGCGTACCTAGTCTCAAGAATTTCTCCCTGAGCGGAGGCTAGTGATGAGAGCATGAGAAGTGCAAGTATGAGAGGAAAAAGATAACCCACCAGTTTGGACATTTTTAATCACCCCTTTAGATGTTTCCCAAAACAATAAACTCGCCCTCTTCTGTACTCGGGCTTCAACTTTTGTATCATGATGTTACACGGTCCAAAAATATATGGTGCGAACTTTGTCAATAGATACTGCCATCACAGGTTACTGTTGAGATATTATAAAAGTTTATTGTATTAAAATTGCAATATTATGTTTAAATGTGCAGGGTAAAATCGATTACTCAATATCTAGTTCTTCTCATATATTGAGCAACTGTAAGGTCGTGAATCCAACAAGAGCAGGAGATAGCTAAAAATAGTTTAGGCCCTCTTCTTTAACACAGCAACAAGCACTATAAGCAGGATAAGGAACGCTCCAACCACCCAAGAATTCCAACCCCTACAACTGGAAAATTCCACAGTTCTATCCACAACGATATCTGGCATTAATTCTGAGTTTCGGTACGTTATCCTGTAAAGCGGGAAAGCTTTCAATTCTTTTCCGTCATAGAAAAATATCGACACGGGAGGCAGTTCATCGATCCTCGCTATCTTCACCCTAGATAAGTTTTCAATATCAGGGAGCACGACATAAGGGTAGCCCCAGTCCTTACTGCCCATGTAGGAAGCTGGATATATCAAAATGCCATTCTTAAGAAATACGGCCCTAAGATCCTCAACGCCGAGAATTGTGTAGTTGAGGAGTTTGTATAAAGGAATTGCATACATCCTTGAGCCGTTAGAAAATACTACGTTGCCGTCCCTAATCTCCCCAGGAACCCCTTGGATTGGCTTAAAAACTTTAGAACGATTTCCCAAGGGAAGTACACACTTCTTATTAATGTCCAATAGGTAGTAGTTAGCGTTATGCCCAATTTTAGGAGGATTCTCGCCATAGAGGTAGACGAGCTCTGAACCGTTAAAGCTTATTAGGGAATCGGTATTTGAAAGCTGTGGTAGGTAGAGGATAGAATTTCCGTCAAAGTAAAAGGTGTAGTAAGTGAAGTTAATTGGGTCTAGAGAACAATTTGAGATGTTTCTCTTGAGGCCGGGGCACTGTCCATATGCCCCTATAGCCCAAGCAACCACGATAAATGCACTGCTGTTATCCGCGGGATAAACATTTATTGATGTTATAAAGCCATCTCCCATGCTAGCCAAGGAAAAAGCTGGATAGATAATCAAAAGAATACAAGAAAAGCAGAGTATGAGTTTATTAAACATATGGCTCACCAAACTTAACGTTACAATAATTTTGCAGTTTATCAATGACTTCAAGGGCAACGCTGAAGTAGTAGGCTCTATGCTGGAATTTTCTTCCAATAACATCCTTTTGGACACTTACATAATCTCCTGCGTACTTAGTTGCCAGTGTTGGATCTGATACTCTACAGTTTTCCCAGCAAACTCCTATATTACATCTCATATTTTCAGGGCAATCCTGGTCACTATTACAGTCTATTCCCAAAACTGTCCTATCAGCCTCCATTTCGATATATAGGTCATTTTCATATAACCATTTGGGAATAGTTTTAAACTGATCATGGGAGTATGGAACTTGATAATAATTTGGTTGTGGGAAGATATAATCAAAGTACTCTTTTATACTATCCTCATTTTCTCCCAAACTTGAATTATTATCCAAATAATCAACACTACGTCCCCTAAGTGCTGGTATCCAGATAAATTCAAGGCCATGGTCTTTAATATACTCTGACATTTCTTTAATTAACTCAGCGCTAACTTTCTTTCCTTTATCATATCCATAAGTTGTCTGGATTACACTTTCAAGACTCCAATAAAAGCCCACAAAATTTTGAAGATGGAGAGTATCTAAAAAGCCATCAATCCATTTTTGCCAATAAGAATTTTGAAATCTACCTTCTGAGTCATCTCTTGGAATTTTGCTATGATACCTATAAAAGGGTATAGGAGCATAAAATTTACTGTCACCAATTTCTTTTTTAAGAATTTTGCAAGTTGCCGGCCATCCTCGTATCCATCCTTTGTAAAGTTACATTGTTTTCCTTCCCCATCTAGGGCAATAAGACAGTCAAAGCCCCTTTCCTTAAAATCTTCTGTGATTGCTTTTTTATCTCCAAGTTTCATTCTTGATTCATACGTTGTTCCGTTCCATCTAAACCACCATAAACTAAAAGTTGTCATTTTCTATTCACCTATAATTATTACCTGATAATTAATTATTACATGATAATTGAGCATATAAATGTTTTTCCATCTTATTTCAAACATAGATATTAAATTAGGGATAATAGAAAGTAGGATATTATATCCTACAGTCCTATCTCGCCCGCACCTCGATTTTCCTGCCAAGAACCAGCTCGACAGCCTTAACTGCTGCTCCACCTGTCCCAACTGCAATCCTAACTTGATCCCTGGGGACGTAAACTATTATCTTCTCTCCATCGAACTCTAAGTCGATTATATCAACCCTTAGCATCTCCCTTAACCTTTTGTACATCTCCTCCATTCCAACCACCTAATACTCTGGGATCCTTATTGGGGCCTGAAGCTCCTTCTCCGAGGACTCCAAGTTGGTTGCAAGCATTCTAATCCTCTCAACACCCTTGATCTCCTTTATGTATTCGGCCACGCTCTTGGGGACTAGATCCTCCCAGGGCTCTCCCTCAATCATCCTCCTCCTGATTTCGGTTGCTGAGAGTATGTCCTTTCTAAACATTGGCTGCACTATAACCTTGTATCCCCTCTCCCTGAAGAGCTCGGCAACTAGTGAATTTCCCGTGAAAACAACCTCAAACTTTGGAACCATCGCTTCAACATACGGAACCCATATGGAGTTGAAATTTATATCAGGTAGGGGTACGAGGTAGTACCTCTTCTTGAAGCCGGCCTCATCTAGGGCCCTGATCAACATCTCCATCCTCTCTCCCGTCGTAAAGGGATTTTTGATGGTGTGGCTTGCTTGAGCACTCCCGATTCCAATTATCACTTCATCCACTTGAGAGAAAACGAATTCCAGAGCCTTTATGTGGCCATTGTGGACGGGTTGAAATCTACCAACGAATAAACCCCTCATTTTCTCACCTCCATAGCCTAACCCTAACCTTATCCCCAACCTTTAAGTTCAGAACCTCAGCAGCCGATCCCTGATTCACTGCTATCTCCAGGTAATCATGGCTCCCAGGGAGTGCCAAAAGCTCACCCTTCTCTACTTGACCATAGGTGTCTAAGTAGGGAATCTTCAATCCAAAGTCGAGGAGCTCGACTTCTCTAGGCCTCTCATAATTTTCAAGGTTGAGTATTACATTACCAAAGTCATCCACGTATATTACGGTAAGCGTGTACACGTCACCCTTAACCTCCGGCTCTATGTTTAACCTTACGAGACTATCAGGGGAAGTTTCCTCCGCAAATTCCTCTGGTTTAATGCCCTTCTCAATTAAAGCGGCCGCTGGGCCAAATACGTCTCTACCATGAAATGTTGAGCTAATCTTCCACCCGGTAAACTTCCTGATCTTTTCAAGATCAATTTCCCAAGCCCTCCTCGGCCTTATGTGCTTCATTGGAAGTGTTGCCAAGCCGTTGTCAGGAACTACTAACCATTGTTCTCCTTCTATCACTATAGCCCTCCTCTCGGTTCCGACCCCAGGATCTATAACCCCAACATGAATGGTTCCTGGGGGAGCGTACTTTACAACCTGCTCCATTACGAATGAGCCCTCAAGTATCGAGTGTCTAGTTACGGCATGGGTAACATCGACGATCTTTGCATCTGGATTTATTCTCAGCATGGCAACCTTCATCTCCCCAACGTAAGGACTACTAAGCCCGAAGTCCGTTGTCACCGTTATCATGTCAAACACCCTTGCTACCTTTAAACTTCACAAACTTTATTAAATGTCACTCCAAAAATCATGTGGTGAAGTTATGAAATATTTAAAGCTTATTGTGGTAATCCTGATATCACTCTCATTTGGATGCCTCATAAAGCCTCCCGCCGAGGTTAAGTTTGAGCTAGATACAAATGTTATAGAGCCAGGGGGCATTTTCCATATCATAGTCACGATAAATAATACGGGAAAAGTCGGAATAGTGGGGGCAGACTTGCAGATTGAAGGGGATGATTTTGTAATAGTTCAGTCCCCAAAGTTCCCTTCACCCCTGAAGGTAGGGGAGTCAACTACACTCATATGGACCCTCAGAGGTCCTATGATCCCAGGAACGTACACCTTAAGAGCCTACTTGGATATAATAGATGAGCTTCACAGAACCTGGAAGGGCAACATATACGAAGTCACGATAAAGGTTGTCAAAGGAGGAGAAAACTCCGAAATTAACATCAGCTTACCTGGTCAAAATGTAACATACGGTGGCAAGGTAGTTGAGATGCCTCTGATTATTAAGAACAACCTTGAAGCCGAAGTTAGGATCACAGATATTGAGGTAAATTCCGGAGATTTAAAGGTTTTAAAGTTGCCAAAAACGCCAATTATTGTTCCTCCTTCCTCAACTGTTAAAGGGGTCATATCCTTAGAAACACCTCCAAAATTTGAGAAAACAAAGATATTCATAATATTAGAGTACAGCTCCAAGTATGGACGTGGGAAGAAAGTGCTGGAGAAAGATGTAACCGTACTTTGGCAACCATGGATGCTTTCAGAAGAAGAAATAATAGTTGCTTACGGAAACATCAGTAAGTGGATATTCATGAACTCCGTTGTCGATGAGTATTGGGAAAGGTTCTACGGATCAAACTCAACAATTAACAGGAGAGAGCTGAGAAACGATGTAGTGCCTTTAATAAATGGATCTAAATCTGACATAGAAGCCGCTAAAGCAATATTTAACTACATCGTTACTCACTTCACGTTTGAAGAGAGGGGCATAACAACCCTCAATCCTCAAATTATTCGGAGTTCAGCCACTATATCCCCCATCGAAGCAGACATCCTGGCGGTTGCCTACTTCAGATCAATAAACATCCCAGCTAGGCTTCTTGCAGTGTACAATGGTGTTGATTGTACCAAATACCCCTTCGTCGAGGTGTACCTCTCCGGAAGGTGGTATGTCATAGATTTCAAGCACCTATTCTTTGGCACTAGAGAGGATTACATTTCAAGTAGATGGTATCCTGCAGTGTATCAGGAAATTGGCATATTTGGAAATGAACTTGTTGCCCTGAAGCCTGATGGAAAAGAGCACAGCCACGAAGACTTAACAAGTGTGTATGTCTCGAACACAGAAAAAACCCTTATGGTCGCCCTTTACAATAAAGTCGACCCTGAGACGTATAAAAAAATAAAGAACGTGCTAGCTCTACTAGATTCAAAGAACGAAAAGATATTTGCACTCTTTCTATTTAACTCCGGGGATCCAAGAGAAGTTGAAGATTTACTAAGTAAGGTAAATGCTCAGAAACTTAGCGGAACAATAAAGGCATTTTATGAGTTCTACTACGACATAAAATGGGAGGAAGACTTTAGAGTCTACTGGGAGAAGCTACTTATGACGTATAGGTGATACCCATGATAGTCGTGCTGAGGCTCGGCCACAGACCTGAAAGAGACAAGAGGATAACTACCCACGTCGCGTTAACGGCCAGGGCCTTCGGAGCTGATGGAGTAGTTATAATAAGTGAAGAAGAGGACGAGAAGGTAAAGGAAAGCGTGGAGGATGTAGTCAGAAGATGGGGGGGTCCGTTTTTCATTGAATTTGACAGAAGCTGGAAAAAGAGGATTAAGGAGTTCAAAGGGGTTAAAGTTCACCTGACAATGTACGGGTTGCATATAGATGACGTCATTGAGGAGCTTAAAGACAAGCTAAGGGAAGGGCAAGACTTTATGGTCATAGTAGGAGCAGAGAAAGTCCCCAGGGAAGTTTACGAGCTGGCAGACTACAACGTAGCCATAGGAAATCAGCCCCACAGTGAAGTTGCAGCTTTAGCTGTCTTCCTCGATAGGCTTCTAGAGGGTCAGGGACTCAGAAAGGAATTTAAAAACGCAAAGCTGAAGATAATTCCACAGGCGAGGGGCAAGAAGGTCGTGGAGGTTAAGGGGAATGCTGAGCAGACTAAGACCGATGGCGAAGAAGTACCTAGAGGGGATAGCAAGCCCCCTGGCTAAGGCTGGGATAACACCAAACCAGCTAACGGTTATTGGACTTTTAATAACCCTGCTTTCTGCTTATGAATTCTATCTCGGCAATCAAATTCTCGCAGGCTTAATATTGATCTTTGGATCATTTGTTGATGCCCTCGACGGTTCCCTAGCAAGACTCACAGGTAAGGTTACAAAGTTCGGAGGTTTCCTAGACTCAACTCTCGACAGGATAAGCGATGCGGCAGTTTTATTTGGAATAGCCCTTGGGGGATTAGTTGACTGGAGAGTAGCTTTTCTAGCTCTTATTGGATCGTACATGGTTAGCTATACTAGATGCAGAGCAGAACTTGCCGGCTCTGGAACACTAGCCGTGGGAATAGCCGAGAGGGGAGAGCGATTAATAATACTAATGGTGACGGCCCTAATAAATAGGGTTTGGATTGGGGTGTACATGGTTGCAGTACTCGCATGGATAACGTTTATACAGAGGGTGATTGAAGCAAAGAAAAGGCTGGAATGATGAAATTTGCTACCCCTGAAAGGTGATGAGCCCTGCCGTTACTGACCGCCGAGCTCCTCCACTATCTTTAAAACCTCCCTTAGGTCAGAAATCACGAACTCGCACTCCTTCCAAAGCTCCCTCTTTTCCCCGGTCCTATCCACTAGAACTGAAAGCATGTCCAGTTGTCTAGCTCCCCCACAGTCCTTAACTGGGTTGTCTCCAACGTATATAGCCTCCTCTCCCTTGACTCCAGCCTTCTTCAAAGCAACTTCAAAGACCCTGGGATGGGGTTTAAAAAATCCTGCTTCCTCACTCGTCGTTATTGAATCGAACAGATCAAGAATGCCTAAGGCCTCGAGATGAGCTTTGAGGTAGTCATTGTCGGAGTCAGTAATTAGGCCGACATGATAACCCCCACTCTTCAATTCTTTAAGAACCTCAACAACCTCGGGATAAAGCTTACCGTAGGTTTGGTGCATCCTTAAGTGTATCTCCCAAAAGTCCTCAGGAAACTTTATTCCAAACTCCTGGGAAAGTCTCTCCATGATTTCCTCCTCTATGACCCTTATCGGCTTGAAGGGCTTCCCTGCATAGCTTGAGAAGGCTTCTCTCGTTAACTTTTCATACTTCTCTAGGAGTTCCTTCGGATCCACATCGGTTCCCCTTGCAACTTCCTCCATTATCTTGAGGTGAGTTTCAGCTTCAGCTTCATTGCTGAGTAAAGTCCCCACAAAGTCAAAGAACACTGCCTTGATCATAGCACCACCAGAAATGATAAAGAAAAGGAAGTATTTAAATCAAATGCTCCAATCCACGCCAAGCATCTGACTATAAGCATCGAGAACTTTCTTAAGGTACTCCCTTGCTGTTCCTATCTTGTCCTTCTCGAATTTCTCAGCCCACTTCTCGTTACCGAACTCCTTGCTACCCGCGGCCACGAGGTCGATAACCCTCATACTGTCCCAGAAGACTGGGGTGTAACCTGCTTTTCTGGCATAGTCTATTAGTCTCCTGAGCTGCTTCTTGGCATGCTCCTCCATATCAACGTTAACTCCATAAGCTTCCATGAACAGAGCCTTAAGGACTGGCTTCAGCCACCTTCTGTGGAACCTACACCAACCAATGTTGTCATACCAGAATTCTCCAAGAGCTGAGGAGATTATCTTGCTTGCAAGCTCCTCTGGCTCAAGGAAGACGCCAAACTCATAGAACGTCCAGTACCTTCCCTGTATCGGTAGAGGGATGTAGTTTCCAATTGCCCAGTACATGGTTGGGTTGATTTCACCATCCTCCCCAAGAGGCGTGAAGACTGCGTAGTCCTTGAATGACTCTCCGTAGTTAAGCCTGTCTTTGAACTTCTCGTCAAGGATTGCACTTGCCTTCCTCTTACCGAGACCAATGATCTTTGCTATTTCGGTCTTCGCAAAGGCAACCGCATGGGCCAATTCAGCTACAAGCTTAGCGTTAAGCTCACTCGTCTCAATGGGGTTCTGAATCAAGGCATCTTTTGTAAACTCGGGCTTGGCGCTAATTCCGACTTCTTCAGGCTTGAGCAGTCCCCTATAGACGAGCTCAAGAACCCATGCTGCAGTTCCACCGAACTCTATCGCATCAAAGCCCATAGCATCGACAGCATGGACGCTTATGTCGCTGGCGTGTAGGGCAATGCTACCGCTAAGGGGACCATTGGCTTCATAGGGCTCATACTCAACGTGGTGGCCTTTCCTGTGCTTCTTACAGACAACGGGACAGGGCTCTCCACACATAGTCCAGTTCTTGGGCTTAATAGCTTCTTCATTGAAGGGTTCCCAGTAGTGCTTCATTATGAGCTCGTGGATTTTTATCCTGTCTTCCTTCGGTATGTAGGGCATCTGCCAGTTGAGGATGGGTACTAGATCACCCTCTGCTGGATAGTTTCCACCGAAGGTACCACCAGTATTAAGCTTAGGATTGAACCTGTACTTAACTGTCGCATTGGTTATAACTTCATTGTAGGGCTTCTTATGAACTCCCTCAACGATGCTCTTTGCGTTCTTGAAGTTGCCTATGTCTTCCTTTGGAAACTCCCTCTTCCTCTTCTTTCCACCGAAGATTATCGCGACAACGTTGTGTGCCCTTAAAAGGACGCTACCTGAACCTCCTCTCGCCGCCCAGTCCTCACTACCAACCATTCTCTTTCCATTTCTCAGTGCCTGGGAGAAAATTGCTCCATAGTTACTGTTCAGAGCGGCCGGGCCAACTACGGCAATCCTGAATTCCATTCCCTTGAACTGCTCGGCGAAGTTATCAAGGAGGTACTGAGTTAAAGCATAAACACCTTCCTCGCCCTTATAGTCCTTCCATATCTCCATGACCTTTTCAAGATCCATCTCATAGAAGTCAACGCTCAAGTTTTCGCCATCGTTCTTGAGTATTATAACCACGGGCTTATCTGCCTTACCGTGGATTTCAACGAAGTCAACACCAACGTACTGGAACTGATATGCCGCACCACCCATTGCTGATGGGAAGAGCGTTCCATATAGTGGAGATCTGAAGAAGAACATCAACCTGTGGGATCCTGGAAGGGCCGAACCTGCAAAAGGCCCCCTCCCCATTATTACAATGTTCCTTGGGTCATAAGGGTCTATCTCGTACGTCTTGAGTTCATTGTGAACGTGTATTCCGTAGTCGATTATACCGTAGACGTCTTCCTTCTCGAACTCCTGGAATTCTACTTCCTTCTTTCCCACATCGAGCTTCAGAACTGAGAACTTCATGAGGCCTCCCTCCGATTATACCACTCCCAGTGACGTGATTTTAATGGAAGTGTTTAAAAGTTTTTGTGCTCAACTTTGCCAAATAGCCATACATGTGCAGCGCAAAGTAAAAGAGGGCCAAGAACCAGAGCACTATCGGGAAAAGGAGAGCTTCAATGACTTTTCCGCCCTCAAATATAATCGGAAGGAGCATTGTAAAGACTTCAAACGCTATAAAAGCTAACAGGAATATAAATTCACCTTTTGTTAAGAAAATTATCGGAAGGAGAATATCGAGGAGTGCAATGAAGTCCCCGAGGAGCAACATAGTATAGTCCCTAAGCTCGAGGTGAGCGAGATCCCCTAGAAACCACCTCTTCCTCTGCTCCCACAGCTCTCTAAGAGTTATCGGCATTCTCGTGAAAAGCTTGGCCTTTGGAGCATAAACCACCTTCCCAAACTTCTTCAAAGCTTTTGTTGTCGCGTAGTCTTCGACTTGACTATCCACAATTCCGCCTATCTTGAGCAAAGCATCCCTCCTGTATGCGGATAGGGGCCCTGGGGCCAAGGTTAGATCATCAAGCTCCCTCGCCCTCCTGTACATCGCGATCCTTAGATGCTCTATGTCCTGAACTAACGTAAGGAATGACTCAACGACGACCCTTATCTGGCCGCCAACAGCTAAAACATCCTGAGAGTAGAACCTCTCAAGCAACCTCCTTACGGCATCCTTCGCCATGAAAGAGTCAGCATCAGTAGTAACTATCACATCCCCAGTAGCGAGCTTGATACCATGATTAAGGGCCCATGCCTTCCCCCCGTGCTCAACTCTGATTACCTTGACCCTGGGATCCCTAACTGACCTAGCTTTCTCGTACGTTCTATCTTCGCTTCCATCGTCAACAACTATGACCTCCTTAACGGGGTAGTCCTGGTCAAGAACGGCCCTTATAGCTCTCTCTATGTTTTCCTCCTCATTATAAGCCGGAATCACTACGGAGACTGTAGGATTCCACTCCACAGTTTTGTAACCTCTAAGCAAACCCAGGATATAGCGGAGGAAGAAGTAGCCATCCCATATAAAAACTATCAAAAGGAGGAGAAGCTCAATCCTCAACACTTACCCCCGCCATCTCGTATATCTTCCTCGCTATCTCCTCAGCCTTCTTCTCGTCCCTAAGCTCCTTGATTATTATCTTGCCACTTGGGTAAACGCTAACCTCGTAGCCCTCAAATTCCGCAACGAGCATTATCCCAGGGATTAAGGTCTTCACCTTGTAGCCTTTGGCTTTCATTTCGTTTGCGAGCTTTGAGACGTCAAGCTTTATCTCCTTCCAGAGGTACAGCTGAACCAGAACTCCCCCCATGCTCGTGCACGGCTTCGCCACCAGCATTTCCGGCAACCCCCATGGGAAGGCTATTCCTTACCTTCTCAATCAACTTCCTCTTCTTCTCGCTCTCCACGAGGGCTATCTCCAACACTTCATCAATCCTCTCAACCGGGATTATCTTAATCTTTGCCCTCTTGTCCGAACTTAGGAAGACATCCTTCTCGTTAGCCTTGGGTATTATTACCTCCTTTATTCCAGCTTCTATTGCTGCTTCAATCTTGGGAGTTACACCACCAACCGGCAGGACTTCGCCCCTTACGCTCAGAGAACCTGTCATTGCAACGTCCTGCCTCACAGGAATTTCCTCTAAAGCTGAGATTACCGCGGTGGCAACGCTTATGCTCGCCGAATCACCTTCAACGCCCTCGTAGGTTTGCAGGAACTGGACGTGGATGTCGTAACGGCTTATATCCTCACCCTTGTACCTCTTTATTATAGCGGAAACGTTCTGGACTGCCTCCCTAGCGATCTCGCCAAGCTTTCCTGTTACTATTATCTTACCCTCCTCCTTGCTCGCAGCTGGAGCGACTATTGCCTCTATCGGAAGAACGATACCGCTCATCTCCCCAATTACGGCCAGACCATTGACCCTACCTACCTCACCGCCCTCAACCCTGATTACTTGGTACTCCTTCTTCCTCTCTATGTACCAGTCCGCGAGCTGCTTCTCGAGAGGCTTAGCGAGCTTAAGAGCCTCAAGAACATCTTCCCTAGTCACGTACTTCTTGCCCTTCCTCACCGCTATGTCACCTGCGGCCCTAACAACACCACCAAGGTCTCTGAGCCTTAAGGTGAGGTGGCCCTTCCTTCCCGCTCTCTTTTGGGCCTCCCTGATTATCTCCTCCACAGCATCCCTAGTGAAGTGCGGAATCCTCCCGTCCTTCTTGACTTCCTGGGCGACGAACTGGACTAACTTCCTTCTGTTCTCGGGAGTGTCAGGCATTGTAGTCCTCATGTAAACTTCATAACCGTAACCCCTTATCCTTGAGCGCAGAGCCGGGTGCATCTTCTCTATTGTATCGAGGTTGCCCGCGGCAACCAAGATGAAGTCGCATGGCACTGGCTCAGTTCTAACCATTGCTCCACTTGAGAGCTCGCTTTGGCCGGTAATCGGGAACTTCTTCTCCTGCATAGCGGTGAGCAGGCTCTGTTGCATCTTCAGGCTCAAGGTCGCGATCTCATCTATGAAGAGGACTCCCTTGTGGGCCCTGTGGATCATTCCGGGCTCGACCCTCTCGTGGGCTGGGGTTCCCAATCCTCCTGAGTTCTTAACGAGCAAACCATTGGCCAAGAGGTTGCCGGTCTCTGTTGTTACGTTGTATGTTTCTGAGACCTGGACTTCAATATCGACATCCTTGAAGTTATCTCGGATTGATTTTATGTATTCAAGCCCCCGAACTAGTTTCTCCGCTTTTTCTTTGTTATACATTGGCAGTAATTCTTTCAGGAATACCTCCACATTCTTTGGTTTATGGCTAATTAATAGCCTTAAGAGGACATTACCCCTCTCTGTTTTCTTCTCAGATATAGAGTTTGCCTTTATGCCCAGAACCAACAATAACAGTTTTATCTCTTCAAGGAATTTTCTCCTGTTTTCAACTAAATTGGGAGTCGTTGCTATGCTAAAAGTGAGAGTCCCCTCAAGGTATCTCTTTTTGCCATAATTATAAACACTACCGTCTGAGTCGAATAATCCTCTCAAAAATTCCCTTATGGTATCTTTTGACACCATAACAAATGGAGGAACTTTTATCTCCTGGGTTGTTTTTTTACCTACAGGAAATCCTAATGCAACGAAGAACCTTATTATCCTCCTATCCGTCGTTCTAAAGATGTAACTGGTGCCTCTAGCAGAGTCATTTTTCCTTATTTCATAGGGAAACCCCCCAAATATATCAGCGAGATCCTCCTTAATCTTGTTTAATGTATCTACATTCGAAGAGATTATCGAGAAGGTATTCATTCTAATGTCAATACTACCATCGCCAAGAGCGTATCCGTAAAGCCGTGCTATTTTTGGTAACCTGGGGTCATTTGAATATAAGGGTATCAAATCAAGCTTCTTTAACTCTTCAAGCAATTGCACGCTCTTTGGCTTCATTCCTTGGTACCACCATCTTAGGGTGCTTTCTTTTATTTTCAAGATCTTAGCAGCTCTCTTATATCCGACCTTAGGGTTCCTTTCCCTGAATTCGAGCCATAGTTTGTACTGCCTGAACTTTGTAAGCTCCTCATTACCATAAGTTCTAACTATATCCTCCTCTGTTAGAACTGGGAACTCTGTATATATAAGGGGCTCTCCTGAATAATCTCTAGCCTCGATTAGTCCTTTTTCTGAATATACCTTATGTTCGGGGGTCAAGATGACTACTTTCCCATTGTACTCCACAGGGACAACATTAAATTCTCCAATTCTCTTATTTACTGCAAGTACCTTCGTTTCTTTGAGTTTTCCATTTTCATAGGTATAGACGTAATAGTTCTTATCCCTAATGTCAACTCCTATGTACTTAACTCCATTAATCTCCAGCTCCCTAACCCTGTCTTTGTATTTACTGATTATTGAGTCCACGAAGTCCCCAATCTTCATTAATCTTATACCTTGTTCCGATTTTATCAACACTATGTCACTTACCACGAACGATTGGAAAGGATCGTGACGCACGTCGCCAAGGAGAGCGCCCGCATGGGCTCCTGTAGCGTCGACAAAGGGCGCTTTCTTCCTTCCACAGTTGTCAACCAACAGCTTTGGAACTAGAGCTTGAGTCTTGAACCTCATGTTAGCTACAGCCATTAAAGCCACGAGAATCACAAAAACTCCAAGGAGGATTGTGTTTGGATCTCCCTTACTCATGAATATTGCCATTGCGACTACGAAGAACACGAAGAACAGCAGGTAAGATTTAATGCTCTCCTGCTCCTTTGCTTGGTAGTAAGGTGTGAAGGTTATCCGCCCTCTCGGGAAATGCGGTTAATCCCAACCTATAAGGAGCGGCACTCATCTGGGCTATATTCCTGTAGGCCTCTGAGGGAAGGTGGTGGCATTCGTCAAACACTATAAGGAAGAACTTATCCCCCAGGATTTCAGCGTTTATGTAGGCTGAGTCATAAGTTGTGACCGTTATAGGCTTCAGCTCCTTTTTCTTTCCCGAGAATTCTCCAACTTCACCGAAAATGCTGAGCCTCTCCTTCCACTGCTCCAGCAGAGCAAGGGTCGGGACGACTACTAGCGTAGATAGTGACAGCCTTCTTATGATCTCCATGGCAATTATTGTCTTCCCAGAGCCCGTCGGCAGAACTATTATTCCCTTCTTCTCCTTCATCCACTTCTCGACAGCTTCAACCTGGTAATCCCTAAGCTCAAACTCAACCTCATCGTACACGGGAGAAGGAATTGCATTCTCGAAGACGTGATCCTCGAATTCAATATTTTCCTGGGTTAGAAACTCGACTATGTCTCTATACCTGTAACCTAGAGCCCTGTAGCACTTACACCTAGGATCCCACTTGGCGTGAGGTACGTAGCCTTGTCCCTCTACCCTTATCGTTCCTTTGTCGTAGTAGAGCTTCATCCTCATAACCTTTAACTAGCCCAAATTAAACTTTTAGCATGCTTCCAAAGGATCTCCTAGATGCGAGAAGGAGAAGTGGTAGGATTTACCTAAATTTCGCAACCCAGGATCACCTAAAATTGGCCAAAGCAGTCATAGTTGCCTTTAAATCAAGCATTGGTCAAAGCTATGGGGAGCTGCAGGAGAAGTTGAGCCACATGGAGAGGGCCGAAAACTATAGGAAGGTCAGGGGATTTGCTAGGATTATAGAGAGGGAGTGCAGGTTCGAAAGGCCAACCTCCCTTGATCCCCCAAAAGTTAGGAAGTTGCTTTGGGAGAGGGGGTACGTTACAAGCGAGCTTGAGAGGGCTAAGGTTCTCCACGAGGTCGCTGAAAGCTTGGGGGTCAGTATTGAGGAAGTTGAAAGGGCTATGTTCGCTGATCTTGACGAGGAGAAGGTACTAGCGGAGGTTCCCGACATCTCGCCGGAAGAGCTCATAAGGAGATACAACCTCTCCTTACTGCAAACGCTGATGTTCAACGCCCTAAGGATGACCTTTAAGATCTCATCCAACTTTAAGGAGGTCTTTAGGGCCATAAAGAGGCTCGGATTAATGTACGAGATTTACGGAGAGAAGATAGAGGTTACCGGACCGGCCTCCCTCCTAAAGCTCACGAGAAAGTATGGCACCTCGCTCGCAAAGCTGATCCCAGGAATAGTGAAGGCCGAAGAATGGTGGATTTTTGCTGAAGTGCTCGAGGATAAGAGAATTTATAGGTTCGAGCTCTCAAGCGAGGATGAAGTTTTACTGCCCAAGATGGAAGTTGAGGTGGAGTATGACTCCTCACTCGAGAGGGAGTTCGCCGGAAAGATTAAGAGGATCCTGGGGGCCAACGTAATTTACGAGCCTGGGATACTTAAGGCTGGAGACTACATTTATATTCCAGACTTCTTGATCGAGAAGAATGGGAGGAAAGTGTACATCGAGATAGCCGGCTTCTGGACGAGGGAGTACATAAGGAGAAAGCTGAAGAAGCTCAAGGAGTTGGATGAGCCTTTGATAATAATAGCAAATGATGAGCTGTTGGCAGAGAAGCTCTCCAAGGTCGGTAAGGAAGTAATACTCATGAAGAAGGGCAAGATCCCCTATAAGGAGGTCATCATGAAGATAAAGGAATATCTCAAATCTTAGGCTCCATAATTCCCCTCTTCTTCAGCTCCTCATATGCCTTCCTGAGAACTTCCCTTATCTTGTACCTCTTGTTGAGCCCACCAAGCTTCATTGCCGCCTTTCTAAGGCTGCCCTCCTTTAAGAACAGCTTCAACAGGGCAATCTCCTCAAAGCTCAGGTTATCCAAGTGCTTTAATGCGAGCTCAGCTATTTCAATCGGATTGTTGCCCTCGTAGGGATAGTCTGCTGAGAGGATTGGCTTGTCAAGTACTTTAACCATCTCAAACTCCACTATCGTTGCCGGGGAGTTAGGCTTAACGAACTTGTAGTGCTGTCTTAAGGCCTCAATTAATTCCTCCCTATTCCTGAAGCCGTCCTTCCTTGCATCTTCATCCGTTAGTTCAGCTACTGTCTTTGTTTCAACCCTAGTAATCTTGGCCTTCCCTAGGACGTATCCTCCGGCGTGAACCAAAACTTCTTCTCCTGGCCTTAGGTTTATCTTCTTGCCCAGCCTTATCGTGGCCTTCTTTCTCCCCGAGAGTATGTCATCCTTGTACCTTCCGTCGAACTTCAGGTTCTTCACTTTTTACCCCTCCCCAGGATCCTGAACTTTATTGCGAGAACTCCATAGCGGTACTCCTTCCACTTGGGGTACATGTTATGGAACCTCTTTAGGGCCCTCTCGAAGCTCGGCTCGTCGGGGAAGATCTTATCTATGGGTTCCTCTCTGAGTACCTGCCTAAAGGTTTCATAGTGCTTGACCTCTAAGACCTCAGCCGGTATTAGGTCGTTGAATATGATTTTATCCCCCTTCTTCATTCCCTTAAGCTGAGGATAGGCAACTCTAACCTCTATTCTCTTCTTTCCGGACTTTACCATCTCCAAATATTCATCCCTAAGGTAGAGGCGGTAAACTCTCATCGCGCTAAACTTTGCAAATAAAGTTAAAAATGCTATGCCAGGCCTGAGACCTTCAGGATCAACCACCAGAGAATGTCACCAAAGAAGTAGCTCGTGAGAAAGCCCAAGAATAGTGCTGGAGCGAATGGCATGGCCTTTCTAACCAGAAACTCGTTCTCAAGTTTGCCTTCTTTAACTAAAGCACTTAATTTCTCAATCTGTTCCCTAGTTAGACCCTCAACGCTAAATCCAGCGATTTCCTCACCTTCTATGCTTTCATATTTGCCCTCTTTAAGTAGCCTCGAGAGCTTATCAAAGAAGTCCCGCCTGTCTCTAATGACTTCACCATTCACCTTAACTATCCTCTCCCCCAGCACGTCACCTTCCCGGAGCTCTTCAACCCTCTTTACGTCAACGAGGACCTCCTTTCTCAAGAGCTTAACCGAGGAAAAGAGCAACTTAAACCCGTACAATGTCAAAAACAACTTAGCTAGAGGGTAGACAAAGGATGTTCCAAGGGCATAGAACCCGTAACCCACCGCCAATGCCCCCAAAATATCACCAACTAACCTGAACTTCGCGAATATCGCCAAGAGCACGAAAGTGAGAACCCACCTTATGGCAGGGTAGAGAGATATGCCCATCTTAACCTGCAGGAATACAAAGAGGATTATCGAGAAGACTATCCACAGAGCCAGCTCGACCACTAACCTTGAACCCTCCTTAAATAGAAGGAGTAGGTTTCGGACTTTGCCTTTTATTACGAGGCCAAAAAGAGCGTACACAAACAGAAGGGGAAAGATAAGGAGGAGAGAATTGAAGAGTATTGTGAGAGCATTTAGGGGAAGCAGGGCCGCATAGGGTGCGGGATATTTGGCTGAAGGAGGAGCAAACGGAAGGAGAGCAGAAAATGCAGCTAGTATCACCACATCCCCACTCGCCCAACCACCGGTGTAATAGAGGAGCATGCCAAGAAGTGCTCCAACGAAGAGACCAATGATTGGAGAGAGAGCGTGCAACACATTGCCTTCTCTCAACCCAGCTATGATGTAGTAGAGGATCCCAACCTCCACTAGGGGAATGAAGGGTCCTTTGATTTCGTATTGACAGCCTCTCCTCTTGCACCACCACTTTGACAACACTGCAACGCTCGGAAAGAAGTGCTCCTCATAAATATAGCTTGTCCTTATGTCGGTATAAGAAGTGACAAGCCCAACTAACACCCCCAGGATTAAAGGAAGCATTAGTTCACCCCCGCTGATTAAAGGTTCTCGAGCAGCTTTCTCCTCATGACCCTAGCGTACTCATCAACCGAATTGCTCAGCGTTTTTATGCTGTCCATGACTACCCTTAACACTATCGCAACTAAGATCAGGGTAGCGGCGAGCATTAGGAGGTATTCTATTGCCGTTTGAGCCCTCTTCATAACTCCTCAAATTTTATTAGGCGAACTTGAATATAAGGATTTTGGAGGTTAAAATGAGACTCATAAAGCAGGGAGCCGAGGCTAAGATTTACCTTGCAGAGTTTTCCGAGCTCTATTTTGACTATCCGCTCAAGGTCATAGTGAAGGAGAGAGTTAAGAAGAGGTACAGAATCCAAGAAATAGATGTGAAGCTGAGGAAGGAGAGAACCATAAGAGAGGCAAGAATTCTCCACAGGGCAAAGGAGTTTGGTGTCAACGTTCCCTATGTTTTTGAAGTTGACACTAAGAATATGGTAATAGTGATGGAGTACATCGAAGGAGAGAGGTTAAAGGAGCTCTTGGAGAGAATTCCACTTAAAGAGAGGCTTGAAATATGCAGGGAAATTGGCAGGCAGATAGGAAGACTGCATGAAGCTGGAATAGTTCACGGTGACTTAACTACCTCGAACATGATAATGAGGGAAAGGAAGATATACCTCATAGACTTTGGTCTCGCAGAGTTCGATGATACGCTGGAGGCCCAAGGGGTCGATCTGCACCTCCTCAAGAGGGCTATGGAGAGTACTCACTACAGATGGTTCGAAGAGGGATTTAGGGCTGTCCTAGAGGGTTACGCTGAAGTTAGAGGGGAAAAGAAAAGAAAAGAGGTTGAGGAGAAGATAAAGGAGATAGAACTAAGGGGTAGGTACAGGGAAAGAAAGTGGCTAGACTAACTCTCTAACTTGTTCCTCATGCTCTTTGCTCAGCTTGAACTTGCTAACATGCTCCATGAGGACATTAACGAGCTTCTCGAACTCCTTAACGCTCTCTCTAACTTCGTTAAGTGCTGCGGTCTGCTCTTCAGCTGCAGCGCTGACCTGCTCAGCTGCAGCCGTGGTTTCTTCAGCGCTCGCGGCAAGGTTCTCAAGGAACCTCAAACCTTCCTCAATCTTCTCTCCCTCTTGGATGACCTTCTCCTTAAGCTCAGCGGCTTTGGCTTCCATCTCCTCCATCATGTCCGCTATCTGGGTTAGGTAGGCGACACTCTCCTTAATGACCTCTGTTGAAGTTCCAACTACCTCGGCACCCTGCTGGGTTACCTCAACGCTCTCTCCAATCTTGTCAACTATTTGCTTGATCAAGTCTCTAATGTCTTCAGCGGCCTTCTTGCTCTCCTCAGCGAGCTTTCTAATTTCATCGGCAACTACTGCGAATCCCTTTCCCGCCTCTCCAGCCCTAGCAGCCTCAATTGCCGCGTTTAATGCCAGAAGGTTGGTCTGCTCAGCTATGTTGCTTATGACGTTGGTTATGTTCTCTATGTTCTTACCCATCTCCGCGACTCCCCTTACCGTTTCTTCTATCTTGGCCATCATCGTCCTTATCTCCTCTATCTGGGTCACTGCTTCCCTGCCCTTTTCTCCACCTTCTTTAGCTAGGCCTGCCATCTCCCTCATCGAGGCCTCAAACTCCTCCATTGTTGTTACGGTCTCCTTACCGATTTCATCTATGTACCTCATCGTGTCTGTCATCTTGTTTATGTTCTCCTGCTCCCTCTGCGCCTCAATGCTAACCTGGTTTATTGCCTCAGCCACCTGGTTAATTGCATCTGCGATCTGCTCAATGTTCTCCCTGATAACCTTAGTGTGGTTCTTAACATCAATGGCCGCGTTCTTGATATCAAGGATTAATTTGCTTAGAGACGTCCTAAGCTTTTCTATAGCTTGCCTAACCCTTGCAAGTTCACCTGTTGCCGCTGTATCTTCAACACTTAGATCTCCCTGGGCTATCCTCTCAATTATTGCGACGACTTCGTCTATTCTCTTCTCTAATTGCTCTTTGAACTCTTCAAGATCTCCATAAACTACCTGCGTAGTTGATTCCCTTTTATTAAGGTATATTGCCACACCTGTTCCTATTATTCCCCCCACTGCAGCTCCTACTAGATTCCCAACTGCGGCAGGAACTATCGTTAATATGAAGGGGATTACGGGAGAAACAAGGGAGACTCTCACCACTTAACACCACCTCCTTGTCAAAATTTGTGCAAAAAATTATTAGTAAGTTTTGTGTAGGTACCTATGTATGCTCGTTCTTGGTTCCATTTCTGAACCTACCTAACACCCTTAGTAATATCTCCTTCTCTTCTCCCCTCCCTTTTTTCGCAAGCCTCTCAACTATAAGCTCCGGGGTGCTCCTTCCAATTACTCCAAACTTTGGTTGCCTATTGACTATCAGATTTAAGTTTTCATCAAGCCCACTAGCCTCTATTCCGTCAACCCTCGCAAAAGGAAGCTCTTTCTTGAGATCCTCTCCCAAATGGGAAACTATTATCACGTAGAAGCCCTTTTCATGGGCTATTCTAAGCATCTCAGCTAAGATTTTAACGGCAGCCCCTGGCTCGGTTATAGCTTCGAACTCATCTATTAATATCAACTTCCTCCCTTTACCTTTTAGTGATCTAACCAAGGCTTTAAGCGAATTTTCAAAGGCACCAGCTCCGTAAACTGCCCTTTTCCTCTTGAAAAAGAAGACTTCGTCCAAGGGCTCAATCCAAGCCTCTTTAGCTGGAACTGGAAAGCCCATGTGAGCAAGTATTACTACCTGCAGGGTGAGCTCAAGTAGGGATGTTTTACCACCGCTATTTGCACCAGTTAAAACCACGATATTTGCTTCCTGAATTCCATTAAATGGGTCTTTGGCTTTACCTATAAAATAGCTCACCGGCTGTGGGTTCTCTATGAACAGGTTCCTTCCCTCAACGAACCCTATTCCGCCTTCCTCTATCCTGGGGAAGACAAAACCCCGAGAGAACTCCTTTACGGCGAGGAAGAATTCGAGCTCGTAAGCCCTCTTAATTTCCTCTTTTAACTTTGGAAGAAGGGGCAGAATTTCCTCAACTATCTCCCTAGACTTGAGGTACAGCTCGATCTTCACTTCTCTTTCAAGCTCCCTCCTTATTCCCTCCACAATGTCAGGGCTAACCTCTATGGGATACTCCCTGGGGAAGACTTCAACGTAAACTCCCAACTTCTCGCTTATCCTCTCCTCAGCCTTCCTAATCTCATCAAGTATCTCATCATTTAGGCTTGAGAACTTCGAGAGTAAAAAATCCACATCTCCAGACTTCAAGGCCTTTAAAAATTCAACGAGATCCCTACCGCTCAGCGTTAGCTTGAACTTCTCGAGTTTTTCCTCTATGGCCTCATTTAATCTCCTCTCCTCCTCGGCTATAAACTCCTCGATCCTCTCAATGGCCTCCTTCTTTCTCATGACCTCTTCGAGTGGTTCTAAGGCCTCAAGTATCTTTCCAGCTACACCCCCAGGGAAAAGTTTTGCCAAAGCCTCAAGGACATCCCGGTTCTCCCACAGGGGCATTACGTAAAGTTCGGGAGCAACGTCATAGGGCTTTAACTCCACCTCAATGCCGTAGCCAATTGTGCTTAAGACAAAGTCGTAACCTTCAACTGGCTCCGTAGAGACCATGCAGAGGCCCAGCTTTTCGGCTTCCTCAACTTCCTCCTCGCTGACTATGAGAACCCTATCGTGCAGGTAGTCTCTCCTAAACCTTATCGACCTTATCTTCCCTATGTACTCTTTAACCTCCTCACTTACATTTTCCATTCCTTTCCTCAAATACTCCTGCCTTCGCAGGATTTCTTCTTTATTAGAGGTTGGAGCAAAATCATCGAGAAGCTTTTTCGCTTCTTCATGCTTGATTTTATCGAGGATTATTTTCCTTATCGCCTTGTAGATCTCCCTTGCATCTCCCCTGAGCTTCATTGCAAGTCCCTCGGCGGAACTATAATCCCGAGCTCTGTTATTATCCCCCTTATGAACCTCCAGGGAGTCACATCAAAGAGAACGTTTCTAACTTCAAACTCACCCCTCCTGAGCGGCCTCTCCAGCAATTCCACGTCTTCAGCTTTCTGACTTGGGTGGAACTTGTAAGTTTCGGCTGCGACGTAGAAGGGAACGCCATTTTCGTGGCAAGCTAGAGCCAAGAGATAAGTGCCGGCTTTGTTAACAACGTAGCCATCTTTGGTCACCATATCCGCTCCAACCAACGCGAGCGTAGCCCTCTTGCAGAACAGGCCTATCTGTGAGTCTGTTATTATCTCGAAATCTATACCCAGGGATTCTAACTCTTCAGCCAGCTTCAGTCCTTCATAATCAGGGGCGCTCTCGGTGAGGATAACCTTAAACTCCTTCCCGCGGATTTTTGCGAGCTTAAATATCTCAAGAACCGCTGAAGACAGCGAGTGGGTAATCACCACATCCCCAGGATCGATGAGCTGAGCCCCTATAGAGGCAAGCTCCCTCTTTGCCTCCTCTATCCTCCTGAGGAACTCCTCGGCCCTTGCAATTATCTTCTCCCTGTCATTGGTTACCGGAAAGAACCTGACGAGATTATGTAGGGAAGCCATGCTGGGGTTTACCCTCACGATCTCCTCCTTAAGCTCCCTGATTGCATCCTCCAAGAGGGACTCATCGATCTCCCTCGCGAGAACGAGAAAGGCTTCGGCACCTCTCTTTGCTAGCCAGCTCGCTCCCTTTATCCTCTCTTCCATCATCTCCTTGAGTATTGAGAGAACACTATCCGGAAGCATGGCTACCAGCCTTCCATGAACCTTATCCCCTTGCCCTCCATGAACTCCACGACTTCTTTAACTTTAGCCTCGTCCTCGGCGAATATTATTATCCCAATGAACTTGCCGAAACCCTTTGGGGAGGAGTGGATCTTAACCCTAAACCTCTCAATGGCCTCATTCAGTATGGGAGCAAGCTTGCTCTCATCTGTTATCTCTGCCAGAAACTTCTTCTGGATGAACTTCCTCTCTCCTATCCTGGGGAGGACTTCCCTCTCAAGCATAGCCTTCATTTCCCTGGGCATCCCGGGGAGGACGAAAATCTTAACCCCTTCATATTCTATGTACGCTCCAGGGGCAGCTCCTTCAGTGTTCTCTAGAGGAGTGGCACCCTCCGGGAGGTAGGCCATCTTCTTTCTCGCCTCGTTAAGCGTTGGATCGTCAATTAAGCCATTCCTGTGAAGTTCTTCATAAAACTGCTTTATCCTCTCCAAGCAATCCTCGCACAGTACAAGATCTCTACCCAAGGCCTTTGCAACGGCGAGCATGGTTACGTCATCATGGGTCGGCCCTAAACCTCCAGAGATTACGAGAACTGAAGGCTTCCTGTTAAGTATCTCCCTTATAACACTCATTATTTCCCCAACATCATCACCAACAGTAGTTATCCTCCTAACCCAGTAGCCCCTCTCGGTCAGCCTTTGAGCTATATAAGCGGAGTTGCTATCAATTGTATTTCCAGTTAAAAGCTCATCACCTATCGTGAGAACCTCAGCGATCATAGCACCACCATCCTATTTTAGGCAAGAGCTTTATAATCCTTTGAGGAACCTAAGCTTATGATATTCAAGGCCAAGTTTGGGGAGCCTAAGAAGGGATGGGTAGTTATAGTGCATGGCCTAGGAGAGCACAGCGGGAGGTACGCGAAGCTCGTTGAGATGCTAGTTGAGAGGGGCTTTGCGGTATATACATTCGACTGGCCTGGGCATGGAAAGAGTTCAGGGAAGAGAGGACACACAAGTGTTGAGGAGGCAATGGAGATAATTGACGAAATTATTGAGGAGATCGGGGAAAAGCCGTTTCTATTTGGGCACAGCTTAGGCGGGCTAACTGTCATAAGGTACGCAGAAACAAGGCCCGAGAAAGTGAGGGGAGTTATAGCTTCTTCACCGGCGTTGGCAAAGAGTCCAAATACCCCAGGATTCCTAGTTGCGTTGGCGAAGTTCTTAGGTGTGGTGGCCCCAGGAATTACGTTTTCTAATGGGATCAACCCGAGCTTACTCTCAAGGAACAAAGATGCAGTGAGGAGGTACATAGAAGATCCCTTAGTTCACGACAAGATAACGGCGAAGCTTGGAAGGAGCATATTCATAAACATGGAGCTTGCCCATAAGGAGGCCAAGAAAATCAAAGTGCCAATCCTACTCTTAGTAGGAACCCAAGACGTCATAACGCCCCCCGAAGGAGCCAGAAAATTGTTTGAGAAACTTAGAGTCGAAGACAAAGATATTAGAGAATTCAAGGGAGCTTACCATGAGATATTTGAGGATCCAGAGTGGGGAGAAGAATTCCATAGGGTGATAGTGGAGTGGCTGGAGAAGCGCAGTTGATCGATACATTCCAAACGTTCCTAGGGTACTGGGATGGGACGAAGGAAGGATAGTTAAGGTACATTACCAGGTATCCTGAACTATTTGAGAAGATAACATGGGACTATGAAAAGGTATAAAATCAATTGGAGAGAATACCTCGAAATTGTGACCAGAAAGATAGAGATCGAGAAGTTAAAGGCTGCCCACAATACCCTTATGTCTTCCCTAAAGGAAGTCCTACCCAAGGCACATGCAATGTTTGATCTGACCTCCTCCCCGCCCTGAAGGGCGAGGCTTTCAAAAGAAAAATGTAAACCAGCGATTCTCTTCGGACTCGAAGCAATAGCAAATCTCAATTGGACTGAAAGAATAAAAGGCCTAATAGCTCATGAATTCGGACACTTACTTCACTGGCTAATTAGGGGAGAGAACATAGAGGAAATAGAGGACGAGCAGATAATGTGGCTCTACACTGAAGGATTCGCCCAGAGGAGTGAAGATATCCTCACTGGCAGACCATGGCACTTAGAAGAGAGGGAGTGGTTTAAGTGGTGTGAAAGGAACGAAAAAATGATAAAATCAGGAGTTCTTAAGGAGAATTAAAAATGGAGAACCTTTAAATCCATTCTTTGGCTCATGGTACCAATTATTTGGGAAGCAATTTTGGGATACTATTTAGGATATAAATTTATCTTGTGGCTTGAACGCCAGTATGAGCTAATGGAAATAGCAAGACTAGAGAAAACACGATAAAAGAGAGGATCATGGAATTTTTAACCTAGCTAAGCTAAATTATTTATACTGCCCACGGAAAACTTAAAGAGGTGGTTATAGTGGAAGAGAGAAGACATCTAAAATGTCCCCTCTGCGGGGGAACTAGCTTCAGGGTCGAGGAAGGAAAGCTCGACAGCAAGTGGGGATTTACAGCCCATAAAGTAAAGATAGTTATCTGCGAAAACTGCGGCTACGTGATGCTATTCTACAAAGGAAGGACTATATGGGACTTCGACTGAGGTGTTTTCTATGTTTTTTAACAGGGAAAAGGAGCTAGAAGAGCTTGAGAGGTTAACTAGGAATGAACCCAACTTGATAACCTTCGTCTATGGTCCAATAAACTCTGGGAAAACATCCCTAATGCTAAAATTCACGAAGAGGGTAAAAAGAGAGCATGTTCCCTTTTACATAAACCTCAGAAGATCCCCAGTTGCAAGCTACGATGACTTCCTTGAAATTTTATTCTCCATAGACTTTGAGGATAGGGTGAACGTTAGCGAGATAACATCATTAGCTGTCTCAATGGCGGGGGAGCTGTTCGGAATACCCATTCCGAGAGATATTCTTGAAAAGATAAGGAAGGAAAAGAGGCCGAAGAATGCATTTGAGTACGTTGCTAGGGTTCTTGAGGGTGTAAAAAGAAAAGGAAAGATGCCAATTTTGATTCTCGACGAACTGCAGGTGATAAAAGATCTAAAGGTCAACGGGCCTCTGATATATGAGCTCTTCAACTTCTTCATTCACCTGACTAAAGAAGTTCATCTTGCTCACGTTTTCGTAGTAACAAGCGACAGCCTCTTTATCGAAAAGGTTTACAATGAGACGATGCTCCAGGGGAGATCAAGGTACTTCTTAGTTGATGACTTCGATAAGAAAACGACGATAGAGTTTCTCACTATGAACGGCTTCACAAAAGAAGAAGGTGAGCTCGTCTGGAGTTACATCGGAGGAAAACCTGCCTTGCTCGTCGAAGCGGTAAACAACAGGGAAAAGTTGAAAGAATGGTTAGAGACAATACTGAGGCTCTCAACGTACAGAGTTAAGGCCCTATTAAAGGAGAAAGAGGAATACAGAGAAGTCCTAGAAAAGTTCATAGAGGAGGAAGAGATGCCCTTCGAAGGTTACATTGAAGAGGAAATTAGAGAGCTAATTCAGGCAAATATCCTATTCTTGGATCCATTAAAAGGGGTAATAAGGCCCCAGGGAAGGCTCGAACTTTTGGCGATAAGGGAGGCTCTCAGATAGTGTCTCTCCTGTCTATTATGTGCTCAAGCTCCGGGCCGGTCTTTATCAACCCAACTGGAACACCAACTTTCTCCTCTATCTCCTCGATGAACTCTTTAGCCTTCCTTGGGAGCTTGTCGTAGTCCGTAACACCAAATGCCTCCTTATCGTACTTGTCGAGCATTGTAACAGCAAGCATCGTTGCCCCGTTGACCCTCGCGGAGTAGCGGGCCATCTCAAAGTCAAACCAGCCCACCCTCCTCCTTCTTCCAGTAACGGTTCCGTACTCAACCAAGCCAAGCCTATCAGCTTCCTCCATGGGCATCTCCGTTGGGAAGGGGCCGGCACCAACCCTAGTAGGGAAGCTCTTGAACACTACTATAACCTCATCAACCCTCGTCGGCCCTATTCCTACATCCGCAGCTATCGAAGAGGCAGAAACATCCTTGGAGGTCACGTACGGATAGGTTCCGTAGTATAGGCTCAGGCCAAATCCCTGGGTTCCCTCCACTAAAACCAAAGCACCCTCATCAAGAGCATCATTCACCTCAGCAGCAACATCCGTTAAGTAGGGCTCGAGCTCTTTGATGTCCTTTGCCTGTTTAGCCTTCCTCATAACCCTATCGGCATTTGCGGGGCCGCAACCCGAGCCCGTGGTTCCTATCTTCCCGTGGAGGTATCCATTGCTCCTGTCGAGTTCCTTGTGCTTCGGCTCGATTATTGCACAGCGGTAGTCAATGCCAACCCTCTCCTTGACGTTGAAGTCCTTGAGATGCTCAAGCTCATGGAAGAAAACCTCAGGATCTACCAAAACTCCGGCACCAACCAAAAGCCTTGCCTTCCTCTGCATAAACCCTGTGGGAAGTTGCCTTACAGCGTATTTCTTTCCGTTTATAAAAACGCTGTGTCCAGCGTTCGTTCCAACACCGCCCCTCGCTATGATTTCAGGCTCGTCATGCAGGGCGAGGTAGGCTATTATTGAACCCTTACCCTCATCTCCCCATTGACCACCAACAACTATCATGCTTGGCATGGTTCTTACCCAACCCTAAGTCAATAACACCCTTAAAACGGTTGCGGATTTGACACTAACATTTAAATCTTGGGAGTGCGAGGAGTGGATATGCACTATAGGAGAGTTGAAATCTTAATGAAGAGAGCGGAAGTATTTTGGAGTGCAAGGAGAATATATGATGAAGCAGGAATATTATGATATCGTTGCTTTTAACTTTGAACAAGCAGTTCAGCTGAAGCTGAAGGCGATTCTACTTGAGTTCACAGGTGATGTCATCAAAACGCACTCCATTAGAACATTGCTTGATGCCCTTGGAGAAGTCTTAGGCAGAAGAGAGGAGGTCAGAAAGTTCATAAGGGAGCATAGGAATGACATAAAGGTGTTAGAAGATGCCTACGTTGAAACTAGGTACGAAGCAGTCATATATAGGGACTATGATGCGGAGGCAATAATGAAATCCGCAAAGTTAATACTTGACTTCGTTGAAGAACTGGTGAGGAAAATGGAGAACATTCAGAGGTGGCTAATAAGGAAGATGGGAAAGAGGTATCAGATGATAAAGAATTACCACAAGTTTCTTCCCCAGATAAAGGAGGCATGTATGGATATCTTTGGCGAGTGTGAAATTTACGTCTTTGGGAGTGTCGTCGAGGGAAAGTTTACAGCTGAGAGCGACGTTGACATTCTGATTGTTGTGGAGAGTGTTCCAGAGAGTTTAATGGAGAGAGCCAAGCTTAAGGTGGAAATAGAAGAGAGAGCAGGATTGCCGGAGGTCATCCCTTCGAATTCCACATAGTGGACAAAGAAGAATTTGAGTGGTATAAAGATGTCCTGAAGGTTAAGCTTAAGCCTGTGTGATCTGCAGATGAAAAAGGATGAAGAGAAAGAAGAGAGCCAAGCAAGTACGGGGGCATCTACAAGAGGAGAAAGATTTAGGAGCCTCAGTGAGCTGAGTCAATTAAACCCGCACAATTCTATAGCCAGCCGCCTTTCTCAACCTGTTCATAACGGCCAACCCCAGCCCCTTCTCCTCTACCCCTTCAGCCAAAACAACATCAACCCCAGCCCTGTCCATATGCCTTAAGGCCTTGAAAAGGTTCCTAGCTACGTCTTCAACGGTGTTCCCCAGGAAGAAGAACTCGTCAGCATTATACCTCCCAGAACCAATAACTCCAACCCTCTTACCTTTCCTCTTAAACTCCGCTATTAGCTCCCTTATCTTCTCTTCGACTTTCTCTCTGGGCCCTTCAATCACTATTACCTCGGCATTGGGAGCGTAGTGCCGGTACTTCATTCCTGGGGCCTTTGCTAAGTCCACTTTCTTTCCGTAAACGGCTGGGTGAATCCTTACCTCACCAATGACCTTCTCAATTTCCTCCAGCGGTAAACCTCCAGGCCTGAGAAGCACGGGAGGCCATTCGGTTAAATCTATGACTGTCGACTCAACACCAATCCTCGTTTCGCCACCATCTATTATACACTCTATCTTCCCGTAAAAGTCATCTACAACATGCTCAGCGGAAGTGGGACTTGGCTTACCGCTTATGTTTGCTGAAGGAGCAGCTATCGGCCTTTCGCTCAGCTCTATGAGCTTTAAGGCTATTTCATGGGCAGGCATCCTTATGGCCACGGTATCGAGGCCACCAGTCGTTACTTTTGGAACTACCTCCCTCCTAGGAAGGACAATCGTTAAGGGGCCCGGCCAGAACTTCTTTGCCAGCATCTCAGCTTCTTCGGGAACCTCTCTAGCTAGCTCATGCACCTGGGAGAAGTCCGCTATATGGACTATCAGGGGATTATCGGCAGGCCTTCCCTTGGCCTCGAATATCCTCTTCACTGCCCTCTCATTTAGGGCATCAGCGCCTAGCCCATAGACTGTCTCGGTGGGAAATGCTACAAGCTTCCCCTCCCTTATTAGTCTTGCAGCTACCTTGAGCTTCCTCTCGTCGATTTTATCCTTCATGTTTATGATGATCGTCATCTCACCACCTCCTCGTAAACCTTCTCGACTTCTCTACACGCCCTCTCAAGTGAATAAAAGGTAGAAATCCTCTTTCCAATCGTGCCCCTTTTAACTCCCTCCTTCCCCTCAAGTAGCTTACTTAAAAACTCAACTGCCTCCTCTAGGGTACTAAAGAGGTAACCGTTTTTACCGTGCCTTATCAACTCCCTTATCCCACCAACAGCTCTCCCCAAGACGGGAATGCCAAAGGAGTTTGCCTCGAGAATTACAAGGCCGAAGCCTTCCCTTCTTGAGGGGAGAACTAAGATCTTTGCCCTGCTCAAAACTTCCTCAGCCCTGACATACCCCAGGAACCTCACATTCTCTGGGGCCTTGATCCTGGATCCCTCACCGGCAATTATGAACTCTTCATTGGGGAAGTGCTCTGCGAGCCTTATGAAGTCATTTACACCTTTATACTTAGCAATCCTACCTAGGAACACGATCGCCTTTCCCTCGGATCTTCCGCTGAGGGTCGTCCAGTTGGGAACAACCTTAACTTCCCTCGCACCTAGAGCTAGGGCCTTCTTAGCCAAGTAGTGGCTAACGGCTATCACTCTATCGGCCTTGATCAGGGACTCCTTGACGAAGTACCTGCCCAACGGAAGCTTGGACATGAACTCAAGATCGCTTCCATGAGCTGTAATCACCACCGGCCTGACGCCAGAGAGGATAGCGGAGTAGCTTGTGGTTCCCACGTAGTGTGCATGAATTACGTCGTAGGCATTCTTTTCGTGTAGCCTCCTTATAACCTTCGAGGCCAGCAAAACAAAGGATACCCCCCTAAGCCCAAAGACGTTGGGGACTTTGACCGAGTAGACTTCTTCCTCACTAACGTTAACCGTCCCATATGTTAGAACGTGAACCTCATGCCTCTCCCTAAGGCACTCAACTAATTCCTTGACGTGCCTCGCAACACCTCCCCTGTGGGGGGGATAGTGGCCCACCATCAGGATTTTCACTCCAGGCACCTCAGCTTGTCCTTGATCTCAACGGGTAGTTCCTCATAAATGTCTTGGAGAGCCCTAATTAACCTGCATAATTCCTCAGCTGAAAGAACGGTAGTTTTGGGGCCGAGCTCAACTATCAAAGCCTCAAACTCCTCCGGTGATACCTCCTCAAGCTCGTCTAGATGCTCTGATTTCCTAGGAATCAAGTTTATCTCCCCTACCTGAAGGCCCCTGCTTATGTCAACCTCCCTCTCCTCGACCTCACTCGGACAGTCAAGCCTCTCGACGAATATCCTTATATCGAGGACGGGGGTTCCGTCATAAGCATCGACCCAGGAAATGTAAAGCCTATTCCCCTCAATCCTCTCTATTCTAACCGTGTATAGTGCAAAGGGATTTGGCCTCAATGGGGAGCGAGTGGCAAAGACCCCGGTTAGGGGGTTCTTCGGGTTACCGTACGGATGAACCTTCAATATCTTCCTCTTCTCTGGATTGTCGCTTTCGTGAAGCCACGCCACTACCTTTATCCAGTCCCCCTCCCTTAATCCATCCACCGCCTCCAAGAACTCGGGGAGTATCTCGATGAACACTTCACTTTCCTTTCTAATGTACCCTATTGGATAGACTGTGAACAAGCTACCACCTCCCAACTATGAAGCCCTTGTTTAACTTTTTCGAGAAACAGATGATCTTTTCAACCTCAACGAAGGGGCCTGACCTGGGTCCAAGCTCGTAAACCTCAACATCATCAGAGAGCGAATAGGAGAGAGCTCCTTCAAGGATCCTGGGAAGGGAGTCTATGATCTTAACGTAGCCGTCCCTACATTGAAGTGGCCCCTTTAAGTAGCCCAGGAAAAGCTCCCACTTCATGAGCTCTCCAGCTATCCTCCAAGGAGCCCCTGTCTTCTCAAGGATTCTCCTAGCCGAGGATACAAGATAGGGGAAAAGCCTGTCCTGAGGGCTTATGTCGGCACCTAAATTGAAGAGGGGATCTCTAAAATTCTCATACTTTGGAGATTTAGTTGCTAAAAAGAGGTAAGGCTTAACTATCCTGTTGCTCCAGATGAGTATTTCCCTTGGCCGGCCAAATCTTCTATCAAGGGAAAAACCCCTCGTAGGGTTAAGATTCTTGAGCAGGTTCAACTGCAGAAGACCCGCTCCCAGGAAGAGATTCCTATCCCTTAAAAACTCCAAAACACTCAAAAACTCCTCATAGGCCTTCTCAACTTTTTCATCTTCCTCATTGGAGAAGAAGATTAGGGATGCATCGGCCAAGCTCTTTATAACGTTGGACTGAAGCAGAAGGAGAGAGTACTCACTAACATCCCCTTCCCTTATCTCCCTAAATGTATCGATTGCCTGCTTTAAGAAGTGCTTTCCGAGATCCATCAAATGTTAATAAGAAAAGGGGGATAAGAACTTTCCTCAGATGAAGAAGTACCTCTCAAGCTCCCACTCGGTGACCCTCTTGGTGTCCTTCGGAAGGTGCTTGCTCTCAAGGTAATCCAAGTACTCCTCCCATTCTGCCTTCTTGTACTCGATGAAGTTCCTGTAAGCTCCTCCTAGGGCCTCCTTGACAACCTTGTCCTTCTCAAGCTCCCCAAGGGCCTCTCCTAGGCTGCTTGGCAAGGTGTCAATTCCAAGCTGGGCCCTCTTCTCGTCGCTCATCTCGTAAACGTTCTCCTCAACATAGGCGAATGGATCAATCTTGTTCTTGATTCCGTCAAGTCCCGCCTTCAGGATTGCTGCAAATGCAAAGTAGGGGTTGGCACTTGGGTCTGGGCACCTGTACTCAATCCTTGCTCCGTTGCCCCAGAATGCCGGAACCCTAATGAGGGCACTCCTGTTCCTGTAGCCCCAGCTTATGTACACTGGGGCCTCATAACCTGGGACGAGCCTCTTGTAGCTGTTCACGGTTGGGTTCGTGATGGCGGTTAGTGCTTTGGCGTGCTTCAGTATTCCGCCGATGAAGTGGAGGGCAGTTTCACTTAATCCCTCCTCTCCCTTGAATGCATTCTCTCCATCCTTCCAGAGGCTTATGTGGAGATGCATTCCATTGCCAGGCATTCCGTAGATCGGCTTTGGCATGAACGTGGCGTATAGCCCGTGCATTTCCGCAACAGCCTTAACAACGTACTTGAAGCTTATGATGTTGTCTGCAGTCTTCAAGGCTTCATCGTACTTGAAGTCGATCTCGTGTTGGGCTTTTCCAACCTCATGGTGGAGTACTTCCGGAGTAAGACCGAAGGCTGGCATGTACTCGGCTATCTCCCTCTTTATCTCCTTCGCCTTGTCTAGGGTTAAGATGTCAAAGTACCCTCCAACGTCCGGAATTTCAAGTTCCCATGTACCGTTCTTCTTGAAGAGGTAGAACTCGGGCTCAGGGCCTATGTATGCCTTAAAGCCCTCCTTGGCAAGCTCATCTAAGACGTTCTTGAGGACGCCCCTAGGATCTGCAGGGTAGGGCTTGTCGTCCTTGTAGATGTAACCGTATACCCTAGCGACGTTGTCCCATGGAACCTCAACGTAGGTGTTTGGGTCTGCCTTGAATATTAGATCGCTGTCCTCAATACCCTGGAACCCTGGGATTGAAGACCCATCGAAGGATATTCCGGTTTCTACTGCCTCTTCAAGCCTGCTAATTGGCACTTCCATCCCCTTAGGCACTCCGTTTATGTCGACAAATATCAACTGTACAAACTTGGGCTTCCTCTCAAACTTGTTCATGGCAGCACTAACGTTCATTTATTTCACCTCCCCTCTGAATATCTATCTAATTTTCACCTGCACTCAGTGAACGTTTATCCAATATAAGGTTTTAGTCGTGAACATTAAACAATAGACAAAATGTGCACGTTGAGATTGCACTATACAAGAAGATGTTCAAAATAGGCTGTTTAATGTCCAAATATTGACGAGTATATGATGAAAATTCCAGCGAGAAAAAGGGAGATGTAGGCAAGTAAACTTAGCTTGTAAATTCGAGAATTCCAGAAATGCTCCCGAACTATAAGGCCAACTATCATGAGCATTAGACCATATAAAGTTGAAAATATACCCACGGCCAGCTTAAGATTAACCCTCATGAGTAGGAGGATTCCAAAGACAGCCCCCGCAAATATCGTCACATGAGGAATCGTGAATGCATAATACCTCAATAGAGTTTTATCCATAGGCTACCACTCCACTATGAATGCATGAACAGTCGTTGTGGGGAGTTTCCTCCTTATCCTTGGGAGATAATACCTAGGAAGTCTCAGCACTGTTCCTTCCTCATACCCCTCTTCCATCCCAAGTACCCTCTTTATTACTCTAACCTCAACTCTTCCCCTAACTATAAAGCTCCCCCTGTCAACTGTACTTATCTCAAGCACTATTGGTAGCTTAAGCTTTTCAGCATCTTCCTCATCTAGAATCGACCTTAGAAACATGAGCTCGTCCCGCTTAAAGTAGTGATAGCTACCGTCTCTCAGCTGTATCCTAGGATCGTCCATTGAAATAAGCCTCAAAAGACTTTCTCTTCTCCTGGGTAAGTGGGAGTTAATTCTCGCTATCTCGAACTCAATTATCTTCTCAACTCTCTCCATGTTTCACTTCCTCCCCAGTGGAGATTTTCTCTTTGGCTTTTTCCTTTTTCTCCTCTTTCTCTTTGGATCATTGAACCAGCTGTATCCAGCCACAGCACCTATTACAACGACTATAACCAACACTACTATGATGCTCTTCTTAGAAGACGATGCCACAGCTGCCATGGAAGTCGAAGTTGTTGTATTGGCATATGTCACTAGGGTCTCCGAGGTAGTCGTTTTTTCAGAGGAAGTGGAGCTAACCGAACTCGAAGTTGTCGGTTGAAGTATTGACCCAATACCCTTGACTTCAACCTCCCTTCCTAGAACATCTAAGATAATAAAGTACCTGAAGTTCCCTCTCTTCGAAAGGTTTACCTGGAAATTGAACTCACCGGGAGGTAGCATAAGCGTTTCAACTCCCTTAACAACTGATCCATCGCTCCAAATTATACGATACTCGAGAGTTCCAGATAATGAAATTGTATTCGGGTTCGTAATAACTACGGTTAGTACTTTACCATTTGCTGAGGCATTGAGAGTAGGAAACCCTACAACGAGGTAGCTTCCAGAGGACTCCCCTACCTTCAGCCCTTTGTATAAAACGCTAACAGTGATATCATGCCTTCCGGGTTTTTCAGTGGGAAGTCTAAGCTTTAGAATGTTAGATCCAGGGGCCACATCATATGTCGTTGAATTTGAGAAGGAGAAATCTGGGGCATAAACTCTCAACTGCACTTCAACCGTAGAATATCTGTCCGAAGAAACTACTAAGTATGCAAAATTTTCCTCCCCTTGAAGGACATTGGTACTTTCTATCGACATATTAACGAGGGAAATACCAATCTCAACCCAGTACTGCTTAGAATACTCATACACCCCCCTCTCATATGATATTTCGTATTTTAACTCATAGACACCGGGAGGCAGGGGATCTGGAATTTTTATCTCGAATCTAATAACATTGTCCCCAGGTTCTATTTTTTGCGTAGCGACTCTCGAGACCACTACTTTGCCAGTCTGAGACAGCAACTGAGCCTTAGCGGTGACATTTATTGGGACGCTTGCCAGATTTCTAACATGAGAGTACACAACAATTGTGTCACCTGTTAAAGCGACTTTTGAATTTGGCTTCTCTTTTATGAAAGACATTGCTTCATAAAATACCAGAGGCCTACTCTTTACTTCCACGGGAACATACGCAGAGATAAGATAGAGTTGCCCAGTCTCAGTAAATCCCCACATGAACAGGTACAGTGTGTAATCTCCGGGTTCAACATTCTTGTCTACGTAGAGGGAGTATCTAATCGGCTTCTTTTCATCGGGAGACCAGAATCTTATTATCATATCTTGAAACTCTATGTCAAATCCTTCAACTTCATTTCCAGCGCTGTCAAAAAACTTAACCTGCTTTATTGAAACATATGAAAACTTTACCTTAAGACTATTAACTAGGTAAAACTCCCCCGAAGTAGTGGAGCCAGTAAGCCCTATAACTTCTCCTTCACACTTAAATTGGCCAAATTGTGCACTTACGAAAGGCATTAAAATAAGAATGATAAGTATGAGCAGAGCCCTCCTCATCACTTCCCCTCCAGATTCATATCTCAGAGATTTAGGCTAAAATAGTTTATGGACAAGAGGCGAGGAGAATGAAGTATGACGTGCTGATAATCGGAGGGGGTCCTGCAGGTAATTACCTCGCAGGGTTACTAGCAGGAAAAATGGATGTTGCAGTAATAGAGAGAAAAGGTTCATTCGGAGGAAAGGCATGTACGGGAATAATTGGAGCGGAAATGTACGAAGCTCTGGGATTACCCGAGAAGGCCGTGTTGAACGCATTTAATGGTGCATTTTTTATTTCCAAAAAAACAGTATTTGAAATAAAAAGGCGAACACCTCAAGCCTATTTGGTTGATAGAAAGACCTTGGAGAGAGAACTTGCAAAGAAAGCTATGAGAAAGGGCGCTGAATATTATCTGGCAACTAATTTTCTAGGGTTCAGGGATGGAAAGGCCATAGTTCAGCATCTTGATTCAAAGTTTGCAATTCGGGCAGACTTCTATGTGGGGGCAGATGGCATAAATAGCACTGTCGCAAGGGAAATTAACGCCAAAACAGAAGGAGAAGTCCTAAGAGGGTGGGAACTAGAAGTGTTAGGCAACTTCAGGAGAGATAAGGTCGAAGTTTGGGTCAACAAGGAAATAAACCCAGAGTTTTTCCTCTGGGTAGCTCCGATAAACGAGGAAGAAGCTAGAGTTGGAACGTTCGGCCCAATAGATTCATTAGCTAAATTCCTCAAACTCAGGAGACTAGAGGGAGGGAAAATACTTGAATTTAAAACAGGTGCTGTAATTTTAGGATGGCGGAAACCCTGGGTTAAGGAAAACGTTGCCCTTTTGGGAGATGCAGCTCTCCAGATAAAACCCACAACAGCTGGAGGGATAGTTTTTGGAGCGTATTGTGCTAGGGTTCTTGCACGGGAGATATTAAAGGGGGATATCTCAAAATACGAAAAAGAATGCTCGTGGGTCAGAAACCAGATCAGCTTTGGGTTAAGAGTCAGGAAACTGTTTGAGAAAATGTCCCAAGAGAGTATAGAGGAAGTTTTTGAAATTCTTGGAAGTGAAGAAGCAAGGGAAATCATAGAAAAAAGTGCTAGTTTTGATGATCATGTTCAGACGATAAAAGCCATTTTAAAAAGCCCAAAGCTTTTAGCCAAGCTCATTAGGATAAGCCCAATGATACTAAGAATGCTACTATAGATGGATTCCAGACTATGAATGTGCACGTGAGAGAACATGCTCTTCTTTATCTGATAAGGATTACATAAGCCTTCTTAAAGTGCTTCTCAAGCAGAATGATCAAGCTTGGAAGAGAATATTCAGAATGGCTAAAGACCTAGGATTCCAGAGGTGATTCCCATGGTAGTCAATATATACTCAATAGTGGCACACAAATTGGTGGGTCAAAGTGGGCAAAGTGGCCACTCCAGAAAGGGGCTCTCACAAAAGATGTTTTGGCAAAAAGAGGCGAAAGAAACGCTTACATATCACCCTCGATGAGGAGGTGGTCGGTGCCATGGAGAGTTTTGCTCTAAACAAGTCCAAATTCATAAACCAAACGTTGAGGTGGATTTTCTTTGGAGAAGATCCTCCAGAAGTTGTTATTGAGAGAATTCTGGTGCCCCGGCCGGGATTTGAACCCGGGGCGCGGGCTCGAAAGGCCCGCATGTTTGACCGGGCTACACCACCGGGGCAGCCCATTAGCATCTCCCCTAAAACCGATTTAAAAAGTTTTCGAATAAAAATAGATCAAAGGGTAAAGGAGAACTCCCCAACGAAGGCGGAACTTGAAATAGTATCTCCAATTCCAACGGTTGACTTTGGCTTGGCAACTATCTTAGTGGGTATGAAAGCCAGCTGGTAGCCTTCAACCTCCGCTATTCCGTCCTTCATACCGTACTCTTTCACGAGAGCCTCCTCAACCTGCTGCGCCTTTTCGTTTACCGGAACGCTTAAGGCATCCCTTATCTCCTCTAGGCTTGTAATGTTGCCCTTCATCGCCTTTGCCGCAGCAGCCAATGCGGCAAACAACAGCGCATCCCTAACATATTCTCCTCTGTACTCTGTTAGTGCGAGGTAGTAGCCATAGGTGTGGAAGTGTATCCTCTTAACCCCTGTCTCCTTGGCGAGTTTTAACATAGCCTCAGTTACAGCTATTGGGTCTACTGGATCGTGAGCTAGCAACTTCTCAGCTAACTCTTTCTCCCCCATTACCTCCATTATGGAGGAGAGTTCAACTTCATTCAAGCCAACGCTGTAGAACTTGCCTAAGATCTTTATGATTTCCTTTCTAACCAGCTCATCGGGTGTAAATGCGAACTCCAAATGGGCTGGGATGTCCTTCTCGTTAAGAACATCGAGATGAGCCTTTATTGTTTCCATAGGCTCACTATAGGTTTCCTTTGTCAGAGCCTGCAGTCCGCTGATTATTGCAAGCTGAACACTCTCTACTATTTCCCCAAAGCTCTCCTTAAACTCATCCCTTATGAAGAGTGTCGTGTTGTAGTCATCCGCAGCCCCAATGAACCTGTTCTCCCTTGGGGCTTCAAACTCAAATACCTTAAAGCCCCTGGGGAACTCATAGATAAAGTGAATACAACTCTCCTCATCTCCCTGGAATTCCTTAGGATGAACGAGCTTAACCTTGCCATCTTCAACTTTGGGGACGTATATTGGCCCATCGAGGAAGAGGCTCGCCTGTAACCTTGAAATCTGGGGGACATGAGCTATAACAGGCACGCCGTAAACTCCACCTAAGAGGTTGGCCATTATCCCTACCTGACCTCCCATCCTGAGCTCATTCCAGCCCCATCTCTTCATATAGAATCTGACAGGACAACTTTCAACAAATAGCTCCGCAGCTTTGCCCCTCCTAATGCTCCAGAGAATTGAACCGAGAAGCTGCGGGATTGAAGTGATTTTTTCTGGAAGCTCTTCGGAGTACTTTAATACTTCCTCCTTACCGACTTTCTCTATTCTCTCTTCGAGATCCTTAGAGTCTAGGTATTTTATGGCATCTATGTTTGTGTTATAGCCTAGGAGAACTCCTTTAACCTTTGGAACTGATTTTATTGCCTTCTCGATTGCATCCTTATATAAGCTCTCCCACCCTGTCATGGTGTATCACCCTGAGGGATAAGACAGTAAAAAATTTAAATCTTTGCTCGGTGTCAGGGGCCGATTAGCTCATCACAGCTCAGCTACCTACCCTTTCTTCATCCACCAAGACCGAATATTTCCCTAAGCTTTATCGATATCCATCCTATCTTAGGAATTACGAGAAGAGCTTTAGCCTCTATCGCCTGCTGGGGCACACAATCCAAAACTCCTGCGGGTGTTGGATATAAGTCTGGAATGGGATTATTATCCCCCCATGTTACGAAACACAACTCCTCCCTACCATTAACTACTATCTCCTTAATCTCCCTGACCCTATGGATTATTGGATATTTTGCTAGGGGGCTTTTATACACGACAACATCACCAATCTTAACATCTTCAGGCTTTACTCCCTCAAGAACGACAACATCCCCCCTATAGAAAACAGGTTCCATAGATCCACTAACCACAACTACCAAAGGCATGTTAGTATGAAGAACGAGCCTAAGGCCAGAGTAAAGCCCAAGGGCCACAAGGATTATTAGAGCCGTGGATATAACTTCCTTAACTGCCCCCTCCATTTTAAAGCCTCCATCAGCGTTCTAATTTTTGCAGGGATTATACCTATAGCAGTACATGTTTCAAGACTGACTCCTTTTCCGTCAGTTATGTCAAGGTGATACCTTGACATCTTAAGTATTTCCTTTGGTAAACCATGTCTTCCCAACCCTATTATCAAGAAGAAGCTTTTTCCACGGAGTGCATCCTCTGCAACTTTCAGAGCACTTATACTCTTTTCAGAGGAAGGAGAAGAGGTTGTAGCAATGGAGATCCCAAATTGAGGTGGAAAGCCCCTCCTGGGAAATTCTAAGATGTGAAATTTATTTGATTTAGAAAGCTCCAGTAAATACCTACCGCCCTCTCCTATGGTCGTAGTAGAAGCTACATTCTCCGCTATTATTTTCGGATCATCTTCATTGAAGGGAAATCCAATCAGTGCCAAATGAAAATTAAAAGCATAAGCGACAGGAGCAGCTCTAGCTATTGCCCTTATATGAGCTTCATGAAGCTTTTTTGTATCATAAGTGTTGTAAAGACCAATCGTCAGCATCACCCATTAGTTCACAAATAGAACTTAAAGCTTACCGAAGGAGAAGTATTTAATAACTAGAACTGCCAAATGAAAAGCATGGACATTAAGGAAATTGTAAATATGATAGAGAAGGGACTTATTGAAGAGGCATTACAATACCTCGATGTGCTTGAAGACATTGAAAAAGTCATTGTCCTAGCTAAAGCAAGCATGGTAACTGGAAACTTTGAGCTTATTGATGATGCTCTTTATATTCTGGAGAAGTCTATCAAAAAACCTGATGACAAGATAATTGGATATTCTGAAATAGCGATGGCTCTGGCCAAAATGGGAGATTATGAAAGCTCAACTGAGTATTTTAATAAAGCCATCGAGCTTTTAAATAAACTTGATCAGTATAGCGCCGCAGTATCTGCAATGCTCATTGGTAATCGACTAGCAAAAGCGGGTTTTTATGATTCCGCATTTGAAACATTTGAATATTCATTCGACCAGATAATAGACCTGGATATTGAAGTTTCGAGGAAAACAGACCTCATATTGAGCTTAGCAGATATAATAGAAAAAACTGGTGACGAATTGCCTTCAGATATTGCACTCAAATTTTATGAGAGGGCTTATGACATATTCGATAAGCTGAAGGTAGGTCAAAGAGCAGGTGTTCTAGAGAAGAAGATAAGGCTCGCAAAGATATTTTCATTAACTAGGGATCCAGAGATAAGGAAGCTAAGCTATGAAGGAAGATTCAAACAGGCAATTTACAAAGCCCATGAGAGGTTTAGCAGAGATAAGAGGGGTATTGTCCTTTTGGAAATGACACTTTGGGCAAAAGAAAATAACATGCCAATAAAGCATGAACTACTCGAAATGGCGCTTAAAGAGCTTGAAAATTCAAATACTGAGGACAAGGATATGAAAAGAGCAGTTGAGATTCTTACTGAACTAGACGAATTCCAGAAAGCGATTGAATTCGCAGAAAAGATAAGAGATCCAAAGGTAAGAGATGAGGCCCTTGCAAAAATAGCTGAAAAACTAGCTGAACTAGGAGAAGTCAAGGCAGTTAGGGAGATAATAATACCAAGAATAGAAAGCGAAGAGGTTAAGAGGAGGCTGTTTTCAAAGCTTTAAACATGGAGGAGAAGACAAGAGCTTCACTAATCCTCCTTAGTCTCTCGGTAATCTGGGGTTCAACGTTTCCTATAATGAAGGTAGCTGTCGCTAGCTTCCCTCCACTTACTTTCATAGCCCTAAGATTTTGGACAGCTTCAGTAATAATGTTCATTTCCCTAAGAAAGAAGTTGAAAAGACATCAAGTAATTCCTGGGTTAATTTTGGGGATAACCCTATTCCTAGGGCATGGTTTTCAGATCGTTGGACTAAAGTACACTACAGCTTCAAACTCGGCCTTTATAACTTCCCTCTACGTCGTTTTTACCCCTTTTGTCGCTTATTTAATCCTAAGGAAGGGAATAAAGGCCGAAGATTCCATTGCTCTATCTTTAGCCATCATTGGCCTTTACCTAATTTCCAACGCGAGGCTGTCCTTAAACTATGGGGATCTCCTTACAATGATAGCGGCATTAAGCTTCGCCTTCCAGATAGTTCTCGTGGAGTATTTCAGCAGGTATGGAATAGGAATAGCCTTTTGGCAGGTCTTTTGGAATGCCATGCTTTCGACGTCCTACGCTCTAATTGTTGAAGGCTTACAAATGCCAAAGGAGAGCGTTCTCCTTGCAATCCTTTACACCGGAATATTCGCCACGGCATTAGCGTTCTTCGCTCAGGTTAAGTACCAGCCCAAGGTTGAACCCTATAGAGCGGCAATACTCTACTCTGCCGAACCTGTATTCGGGCATTTATTCTCCCTTATAACCCTGGGAGAGGTTCTTTCAATAAAAGGCTACTTAGGGGCACTCCTGATAATGTCGGCAATATGGATAGAATTGTACAAAGAAAAGCTTAATAGGGATTGATGCAATTAGGTTTTGGTGATACCGTTATGAGTGGCATCGAATGGAATGAGAAGACCTTTACAAAGTTCGCATATTTAGGCGACCCCAGAACCAAAGGCAATCTAGCGGCCTACGTACTAACAAAGGCGAACCTTGAAAGCAACAAGTACGAGAGTACGATAGTAATTGAAGACCTAGAAACTGGAAAGAGAAAGTACATAGAGAACGCCTCAATGCCCAGGATCTCCCCAGATGGAAAGAGAATAGCGTTCATGAGAGCCAACGAGGAGAAAAAGAAAAGCGAAATCTGGGTTGCCGACATAGAGACCCTTACCGCAAAGAAAGTCCTCGAGGCTAAGAACGTAAAGTCAGTAGAGTGGAACGAAGATTCAAGGAGGCTCCTAGTTGTAGGGTTCAAGAGGAGGGACGATGAAGACTTCGTATTTGAGGATGACGTTCCGGTGTGGTTTGACAGGCTAGGCTTCTTTGATGGGGAGAAGACAACGTTCTGGATCTTAGATACCGAAGCAGAGGAGATAATAGAAGAGTTCGAAAAGCCCAGGTTCTCATTAGGAATATGGCATGGAAATTCGATAGTTGTCAACGTTCCGCACAGGAAGGGAATTCCACAGTACTTCAAGTTCTGGGACATATACATCTGGAAGGATGGAGAAGAGGAGAAGATATTTGAGAAGGTTTCGTTCCAAGCTGTAGACTCCGACGGCAAGAGAATTCTCCTCTACGGAAAGCCAGAGAAGAAGTACATGAGCGAGCACGACAAGCTTTACATCTACGAAGACGGCAAGGTTACCGGAATAATGGAGGAGATCGACAGGGAAGCAGGGCAGGCAAAGATTAAGGATGGAAAAGTCTACTTTACGCTGTACGAGGAGGGTAGCGTTAACCTTTACGTCTGGGATGGTGAGATTAAGGAGATAGCAAAAGGAAAGCACTGGATAATGGGGTTTGATGTTGATAAGGTAGTTGTCTATCTAAAGGAAACAGCTACAAGGCTAAGGGAGCTCTACGTCTGGGACGGAGAAGAGAGACAGCTAACGGACTACAACGGGCTGATATTCAAGAAGCTCAAAACGTACGAGCCAAAGCACTTCCGCTTTAAGTCGCTCGACCTTGAGATAGATGGATGGTACATAAAGCCGGAGATCAAGGAGGGAGAGAAGGCCCCAGTAATAGTCTTCGTCCATGGTGGACCTAAGGGGATGTACGGTTATTACTTCAAGTACGAGATGCAGTTAATGGCCAGCAAGGGCTACTACATAGTCTTCGTCAACCCGAGAGGAAGCAACGGTTACAGCGAAGACTTTGCACTGAGAGTTCTAACTAGAACTGGCCTAGAGGACTTCCAGGATATAATGAACGGGATAGAAGAGTTCTTCAAGCTTGAGCCCCAAGCCGATAGGGAGAGGGTTGGTATTACTGGAATAAGCTACGGAGGATTCATGACCAACTGGGCCCTAACCCAATCCGAGCTGTTCAAGGCGGGAATAAGCGAGAACGGCATAAGCTACTGGCTGACCAGCTATGCCTTCTCCGATATAGGCCTCTGGTTCGACAAAGAGGTTATAGGAGAAAACCCACTGGAGAACGAGAACTTTAGGAAGTTAAGCCCATTGTTCTACGCAAAGAATGTCAAAGCTCCAATACTGCTCATACACTCCCTCGAGGACTACCGCTGTCCGCTTGATCAGTCGGTGATGTTCTACCACGTGCTCAAGGACTTAGGGAAGGAAGCTTACATTGCGATATTCAAGCGCGGTCCGCACGGCCACAGCATCACAGGAAGTCCGAAGCACAGGATGAAGAGGTACAAACTATTCATTGAGTTCTTCGAGAGGAAGCTCAAGAAGTACGAGGAAGGCTTCGACGTGGAGAAGATAATGAAGGAGTAGCTCAGAGCGCGCTACATTCATCATTTTTTCAGACAGGGATGGAGCTCATCATCGCTTTAGATTATTTTGTTTCAAGAAACTCTTCAGGCCTTAAGATTTTTATTCTATGCCCATATATTTGAACTTCCTTGTTTTCATCCCTTAAATCAAGGAGGTCATTATCCAAGGTCACTATGTATTCAGCTTTGGCTTCATAAGCTATTTCTAAAAACTTGTTATCCTTCGGATCCCTACATAGAAGAACTTGCTCTTTTGGATTCACTAAGATAACAGAGCTATTCACAAAAAGATACGTCAAAATTGCGATTTCCGCATTACCTCCAAGGAGCTTCAGAATCTTATTACTGAAGAGGACGTCATACAATTCTTTCATTGCCTCGTTCGAAGAATACGCCTCAAATTTTCCAGCAAACATGTGTTTCAAGATCTTCGCCGGCGCCACTTTGGGATTCCCCAATACCGCCGAGACTATAACGCTTGTATCGACGACAACTCTCTTTCTTTTCATTTCCGGACTTCCTCCAGAATTTTAAGAACTTCTTTCTCAGAAAGTTTTGGACTTGCTTCCTCTAGTAACTCAAAGTACTTCTCAACTAATTCAGGAGTCATCTTAATCCTTACATTTGAAAGATACTCTTTCAGCGTTTCCTGAAGGGCATAGTTAACAAAGTCACTCTTGTCTTTAAAGAAGCCAAGCTCTACCAATATCTCAATAGCCTTGACGACATTTTCCGGAACTCTAACACTCATGTGTACAGTTTTTCTTGCCGATTTTTTCTTCTTAATTAAAGTCTTCATCTCCCCATCACTGTAGCACATGTGTCACACAAGTTTATATGGCTTTCGACAAAAGAATTATCAGAAGAATCCAGGCTTCCTAATCTTGATGACCTCCCTGTTCACCAAGGTTGGAGGAACTTCTCCCCTCTTGAATGCTATCAAATTCCTCGCAACCAACTCAGCCATCCCCTCTCTAGCCCCAAAGGTTGCACTTCCTATATGTGGAGTTAGAACCACGTTCTCAAGGCTGAAGAGCTCCTCATTGTAGTACGGCTCCTCCTCGTAGACGTCAAGTCCAGCCCCAGCTATCCACCCCTCCTTCAGGGCCTTTATCAATGCCCTAGTATCAACGACCTTGCCCCTAGCTACGTTCACCAGTATTGCCGTAGGCTTCATCAGCTTAAGCCTCTCCTCGTTTATCATGTACATGGTTTCCTTCGTTAAGGGAACTGCCAAGACAACAAAATCGCTCTCCCTCAAGAGTTCTTCCAAGGGTTTAAACTCTGCATTCAGTTCTTTCTCCACTTCAGGCTTCCTTGTCCTTGAGTAGTAGAGGATTCTCATTCCGAATCCTTTAGCCCTTCTCGCCACGGCCTGCCCTATCCTCCCAAAGCCTACTATTCCTATCGTTTTACCATAAACGTCGTAACCCAGGAACCATTTTGGATGCCATGCAATTCCTTTCCTCTTCCACTCTCCCGTCCTAACGAACTTATCTCCCTTGACTAAGTGCCTTGCCGTTGCCAACAGTAAAGCGAACGCTAGATCGGCCGTTGCATCGGTAAGGACATCTGGCGTGTTCGTTACATAAATTCCCCTCTTTGTGGCCTCCTCAACGTCGATGTTATCGTAGCCAACTGCGTAATTAGCGACTATCCTAAGCCTCGGGGCATTCTCGAACACTTCCCTGTCAATTTTCTCGCTTAACATCGTAACTAACGCGTCAACGTCTTTAACCCTCTCCAAGAGCACCTTCCTGGATATCTCCCTTTCTTCCTCCCATACCTCAACTTCGAACTCTTTCTCAAGCAACTTTATTCCATTCTCTGGAATCTCCCTCGTAATGAAGACCTTCGGCCTCATCCTCACCACCAAAACATTTTATTCCTGGAGGGCAAATAAATCATGATGATAGAAGATTTGTTAAAGGTAAAAGAGGCTATTGAGAGTAGAGATATTGATAAAGCACTGTACTTATCTGAAAAAATAAAGGATCAATATTGGCGTTCCTACGCCCTAAAGTGGATCTCCCAGGAGTTAGTCAAGAGCGATCCTAAAAAGGCGAGAGAGATAGCTAGTTCAATCCCAATTACCTCACTTAGGAGCGAAACCCTCCTCTATTTATCCTATGAGCTTTCGAAGATGGAGAAGTTTAAAGATGCCGTTGAGAGCGCCAAGTTAATTCCAGATTCTTACACAAAGAAGAAAGCCTTAAAGAGGATAAGCTCCGCTATAGCCGATGCTCTTAAGAGCAGGAATATTGTTGAGATAAAACTGAGCGATTTAGGATTAGATGAGGCAGACATTGAGTTACTCAAGCCCCTTCCAGAGGGAGTCAAGTATGAAAATGGAAAATTCCTAGTAGATGCAGAGATAATTAAAACTCCAGAAGAGTTTTTCAATGAAGTCGTCGAAGTGGGAGGAGAAAACGGGAACGTAAAAAGTCCAGAAATGGAAGAGTTGCCAAAGGAGAATCTTGCTCCTGAACACATTTCTGAACCTTTCAAATCTTCACTTTTAGAGTACATAGCTCTTGAGTACTTAGACAGGGGAGAAGTTGATAAAGCCGTTGAGATTTTGGAGAGGATAAAGGTAGGAGGGCCACTACCTAGGCTACTCTTTTTCCTGGGGAAGAACCATGATGTTACAAAGGTAGTTAGACCTATAGATAAGGTTCTTCTGGCTTATAGGCTACTACTCCTGCTCCCAGAAGAAGACTCTTTCCCAATGCTTAATCTCATATTTGAGGACTTAAAGTATAGAAACCCAGGAAAATTCATAAGATTACTAAAGTTTTTCTCCTTTGAACTTTTAGAAGAAGGAAAGAGGCTTAACAATTCAAAATTGATAGAAAAGTCAAGAAAGCTATTTAAGGAAGCTCAGCGCCAGAGCTCAAGCTTTTCTATGAACCTCTTGGCGTAGCGGATGTCCCTCTCAAGTTCAGCTTTCTGGAGGAGCTGCCTCTCAATTGCCCTTATGGCATCGTGCACAGCTTGAATGGCACCCCAGGTTTCTCCCTTAGCCACAAAAACTCCCCTGTCGGTAACTACCCTCATCCTTGCCTGATATAGGTGGACTCCCCTGAACTTCTCGTTGAACCTCCTTATGTAGAGGTAGATTATTCCCTCGTTGCCTAAGAGGTCAGAGTAACCGTCGACGAACCTCTTTATGTCGTTGATTATCCTCTCTCTTGTGAACTCGCTCAGGGCTGAAGCGTCACCACCTAGCTGTAAGTAGAATCTAGCCTCCTTCTCGACCATCCTTGATATTGGTAACAGGAGATCCTTAACCGTGAGCACTCCAACGACCTTGTTGTTCTCATCCACCACAATTAGACCGTCTATGTTGTTGTCCTTCATCGTTGCTACAGCCTCTCTAACGGTGGCATCTGGCAGTATAGTTATGACACCCTTTATCATTGCCTCCCTAAGCTTCATGCTAAAGGGAGGTATCTTTTCTCCGACTAGCTCTCCTGCCTGGGCCCTAAATCTTGGCTTGATGAACCTTATTATTAGGTCGTGGAGCGTTACGAGGCCCTCAAGCTTTCCTTCCTCATCAACCACTGGGATCCTTGAGATGCCATGATCTCTCATTGTAGCTAGGGCCTTTGCAACGGTGTCATCTGGGCTCAAGGTTATAACGTCCTTAGTCATGAACTCCTCTACCTTCCTCTTACCGAACTCTTCAGCGACGACCCTCTCGAGAAGGGCCATATCGCTTATTACACCCATTATCTCCGCCTTGCTTTCACCAACGGGAAGGGATCTTAAATCAGTCTCAAGCATGAGCTTAGCTGCGTGGCTTAGATCATCGTTAGGCTTAACAACGGGGGCCGGCTTATACACGTCCCTAACCTTTGCCTTAGTTGGATCCCACTTGAGGTGAGATCTTATAATCAAATCCTGGGTTAGGACGCCTTTGTACACGTTACCATCGAACACAAGAATTAGATCCGGATCCTCCTTCTCGATAATTCCAATCGCCTCAGAAAGAGGCGCGTTTATATCTATCTTGGCATACTTGTCGGTCATAACTTCCTGTACTTGTATTCCGACCATTCCTGGTCACCTCCTGACAATTATTATTTTGGTTTCTGCTCAATTTAAACCTATTGACTTCAAAGGGGTTTTAGTAAGAAAAGGTTAATAAAACTTTCGCTAGACGAGCTCCTTCCCAGTAGTTGTCATTACAAGTTTGCCGTGCTTAACTCCCTTTAGGCTTAGAAGCCTATCGGCAATCCTCTTTATTTTCTTGGCCTCTCCCTTAACAACCACTACCTCTAAGCAGTTGTGCTCATCCATGTGAACATGAAGACTTGCCACGATTTCGTCTAGATACTCGTGTTGCAGGTCAAGTAACTCTTTTACAACATCGGCCTCATCGTGGTTATAAACCATTGTTATCGTTCCTGCAACTTCCTCATTTCCAACTTCCCACTCATACCTTACTATAAAGTCTCTTATTAGATCCCTTATCGCCTCGCTCCTGTTGGCGTAGCCTTTCTCCTCGATTATCCGGTCGAACTTTTCTAAGAGCTCCTCAGGTATGGAGACTCCAAATCTAACCAAGTTCATGCAACCACCATGATAAGTTTCGATAAAGGTTAAATATTTATGCGCATTAAGGTGCCTATTACATCCTCGCTCTAATGGATAAGCAAAACAGAGGACATTTCGATGTAACCCTCAAATGAGAGCCACTCAACATGGGGAAAGAAATTAGACGCTGTAACCATTCCGACGTTATAGAATACTAAGATTTTTAGACGATTGGTGCGGGGGCGGGGATTTGAACCCCGGAACCCCTACGGGAGGGGATCTTGAGTCCCCCGCCTTTGACCAGGCTCGGCAACCCCCGCTCCATCATAGAGGGCTCACTCGGGCCTTATAAATTTTAACCATCCATAAGGATACACTCAGAAGAGCAGAAATTATATGGTAGCCCCGCGGGGATTCGAACCCCGGTCGCGGGATCCAGAGTCCCGCATGCTTGGCCGCTACACCACGGGGCTACAGCCATTTTTCTCTCGATAAGCAGGGCTTTTAAACTTTACGGTCCTATCTAGAAAGATAAAAACTGAAAGTGACTCCAAAAGGTTAATATAAGACCAAAGGGAACTTAAATGAAAGGTGAAACATTATGACATTTCCAATATTGTTCGTTTATGCCCAATCCTCTAGAACTATTCTAGGTAATGAAAGAAGAATATGGGTAATTGAATGTCTAAAACAGAATCATGGAAAAGCCGAAATTGGAAAGATAGTTGATTATATTGCAGAGTTAGAAGGGAACAACACGAGAAGACATAGAAAGAGTATATATGTGAGCCTAGTTCAAACTCACCTGCCAAAAATGGAAAGAGAGGGCATAATTAAAGTTGAGAGAGGGAACGTTGAACTCCTAAAGATCCCACAAGAGGTAGAAAGATACATGAAAACAAGAGATACACTAAATTTCTGGCCAATTATTTATGTAGTGTTCTCAGGTGCAGCCCTCATCGCTTCCCTCATTAGAAAGAGCAATGACGGCGTTATAATAGCACTTCTCCTTCTTGCTCTTGCAGTTCTTCACTGGATTAAGGCTTCGGGGCAATAGTTAACATCTTTTTCCTACGGTAACCATTGATTACTTCTTGGTTAATTTAAAACTACCTATATACTTGTTCAGGACTACAATCAGATTGGACCCATATACGGGTCCAAGAGTATTTGGAGATGGAAAAGGTGAATAAATTTGGACTTGCCATATTTGGTCTAGTGGCCGTTTTCGGCCTTGTTCTTGGGGCTGGGGCCACATTTAGCGACTACAATGCCAGCAGAAGCGTACACTGGGACATAGTAACAGATGACACGGAGCTCATTGACTTAACTCCCATACAGCCCTATTCATATATCAATCAAACTACGGGAAAACTCGTCATAGATTTCTCAACGAACAATCCAAATTACCCAGGATACGGGGACGGCATAAGCCCTGCATCAGAGTACAACTTTGATGAAGTTTTTGGAGTAAGCAACCACCTTTGGGAAGACATGGACATCGTAGTAGAAATAAAGTCAACAAACAGCCACATAGAACTATACGGGGCAGATGGTGATGTCTATTCAGCATATGATGGTGTAAAAGCATCAGCTAGCGATTCAGCAAGAGACTGGGTCTGTTTTGTAGTTCCTAACAATGCCACAGTTAAGATAGGAATTGACTTGTCAGCAAATGGTGACAGTCCAGGTGATACTTGGACCGGAGATATTGAGATTAAAGCATACAGGCTTGGCACTGAGCCTGCTTACTTGGCAGGCAAGTGCGGGCAGCCATGAAGGAGGTATGAGAAATGAATAAATTATTTGGGTTTGCCCTGTTCTTTGCAGGGCTAATGTTAGCCGTTGGCGCTGGAGCCAACTTCAGGTATTTCGAAGCAAGTAGAGATGTAAATGTCGCTATCGTAGCAGATGACAACGAGCTTATTGACTTGACTCCACTTCAGCCTTATGTATATCTGAACAATGGAAAAATGACAATTGAAATCTCATCAAACAACCCACATTACCCAGGATATGGAAGTGGCCTCAGCCCAGACAGCACGTACGTATTTGAGGAAATGTTTGAGATTAGCAACGAACTATGGGAAAATGCAGATCAAGACTATCCAATTTGTGTAGAAGTGAAGGCCAGTGATGGAGTACAGGTATTTGCAGGATCATTTGATAACCCAACAGCTGGGCCTGCTGGAAACATTAGTGTTACTGTATATCATGGAAGTCCCGTAAAAATAGGGATGATATTCAACAACTATGGAAAGAACCTTGGCAGTGAGCAATTCCAGTTGGATATTAACACCGAAGCAGGTGAATGTACTAGGTGAGGAGCCTTTGCTCCTCTTTTTAACTCTTGGTGGTTCAAGCTATGAGGGCCTCCGATATTTTAATTCTAGCAATAATCCTTGGGCTAATAGTTCCCTCGACAATTGGATTCCTAGTTGGGAGGCCCGTCTTTGTTTCATATGTATACTCTGAAAGCATGTATCCAACTCTAAAGAAATGGGACGTGTTTTTCATAAATCCATTTTCAAAAGGAGACATTGGGGATATAATAGTTTTCAACCTTTCTGGCAGATGGACCGTTCACAGAGTCTATGCCATAACTGAGAAAGGATATATAACAAAAGGAGATAATAACGTCGCAACCGACCAACAAGACGGCAAAAACGCTCCTATACCAAAAAATCAGATAATTGGAAAGGTTATAACTATTGGAGGGAGACCATTAAAGATACCTGGGCTGGGGAAGTACATTACGTCCTCAGCGACCATGGTTATAGTTGGTGCATTGGGTATACTATCGATTATATCCGATACAGGTATGAAGAGAAAGAAAAGAAAGAGAATAGTAGTAACAACAGAGCAGATTTACCTAGGGCTTGCTGGGCTCCTTACAATTACAATGATCTTCATAGGTTCAATGAGCTGGGGAGAAGTAGAGATTACATACGCCTCAACACTCGCAGGAGGACAGAGGGAGGGATGGTATCTACCAGGAAGCACAATTGAAAAGAACTTAACAATAAAGAACCCTTCAATGATTCCAATGGTCGTAATAGCTAGTGGAAAGATCATTAACACTACAACGCTTATGTTAAAAGGGCGTGAAGAAGCAACGATACCAGTAAAGATTCTTGTACCAAAAGAAACTAGGATATATACAGATAAGGTCAGCATATCCTCATACTATCCAATTCTCCCAATTTCGGTAATAGATAACCTTTACAGGATAAATCCTCGTCTGCCTCTAATAATTGAGGGTATGCTAGTATTCCTCCTCCTGCTCGCAATAGAACCACTCCTCGGGGATCCCGAGGTAGTATTTACAAGGAGATTTTGAGAATGATAAGAAAGATATTTGGTTTAGTCCTAATAGTGCTCGCCTTAACTCTCCCAACTTTTTCCACATTTAGCTACTATAGGGCCCAAAGGAAGGTAACGATTGAGATTGGAAATGACCCAATGATAAAAGTTGATTGCCTAGGAAATGGGAGTATAAAAGTAACAAACAACATGGATACAATCGTTCATTTACAGGTTACTTGCAAACACTGTAAAACAGAAATTGAAACACTATATCCTGGAGAAAACATTACAATTGAGCACTGCCACAAGTATCTTGTGGTTGCAAGCTGGGAGAATGGGGGGGCAACAATTAGGGGACACTGTTGCTGTTGTCCCCATAATAAAAGGAGATGCAGAAATTGATTAAGAAAGAACATGCCCTAGGGGCACTATTCCTGACTTTCCTCCTGCTGAGTGTGGCGGCGTATATGAAGGAGGAGAGCTATAAAGAGACAAAATTGGTGGAACAGATAGTCCAAAAAGGTGAGCTATCTCACTCAGCATACCTTACTAATGATACAGTCTATGGCAGGATAGCCAGCTTAGAATACTACCCAACAAGGATACTTGACACGATATATGCTAACTACACCTATTCCATAGACCCAAGCGAAGCCGGATCATATTACATTACCGGAATGTCCTCGTACTACGTAACAAAAGGAAAAACTAAGATTTACCTATTAAATGAGACAATATTCACAGTTAAAGGGAGATTTTCAAATGGTACATTTACCCAGGGCTTCAAAGTGAATTTGACCGAAATTAGAAACAGAAAGAGCGAGCTTGCAAAGGCGCTAGAACTTCCTAGGATATCCACCGAGGTAAAGATAATTGCAAGAATTAGAACAAAAGAGGGAGAATTTAAGCAGGAAATGCCAATTATCGAAGATACAAGTGGCCTCACGTATATAGGAGAGACGGAGCTTGAGAAAAAGAAGAACATAGTCAACACGGAGACCATTCAAAATTCGTTCCTCGGCATGAAAGTTTCAACATCACGGATTGTATTTCCATTGCTCGCATTGGCCTCAGCAGTTGCGCTTCTAATTGTGTGGAAACCGAAACCAAAAAGGAGAATTAATGCAATTGACGGGACCCCTACTGGCATAACATCTAGGGTTTTCATTGCTAATGAAGGGAGTTTAAAGAAAATTGCAAAAATTATTGGGAGTCCTATAATCCATTATACTATAGACGGAGTAGATATCTATGGCGTAATTGATGGGAATGTCATCTATGAATGGTGGGCTATGAAGACCGATGGGCCTGAATCCAAGCAATAAGGATGATTATTCCAGCTCCTATTAGTATCCCTAAGCCTAGACTTAATAAGCTAAACCTTGAGGTCGCTGTAAGGGTTTCAGTTACTATGCTGGTCTTTGAGATCGGCACAGTTTTTGTTATTTGAACTGTTTTAGTTGTTGTAATTTTCTTTGTAACAATGGAACTTGATATTGTCACAGTTCTTGTTTTGACTACCGTCTTAGTAACGGTGGACACCTGGCCACTAGACGTCAGCACTGTTACATTAAAGTTCGCCCTTCCAAGGACTTTTCCATATGCTATTAATTCACCTTTTAGAACATAAGTTCCTGGAGTCACGGCAACGAGCTTCACTACAGATGTTCCCGGCCCAACAGGTACAACAACATTACCACCAAGAACATGACCATTCGACAATAGACCCATACCATTAGGAAGGCTCAACGATAGATTTCCAAAGAATCCCTGAGGTGCTTTTATACTAACCTTAACATCAAAGGGAGACCCAGCTGGAACTTCACGTGGAGCCGTTATCGCAAAATTAACTGCAAGAGGTTTAACATTCAGCTTCGGCACATTTGATGAGAACTCCATGAATTTAAGTCCTCCACAGGCAAGGGGATACGGAATCGGAGCAACACCCTTTACTTTCCCCAAAGCCAGACTGCCCGAAGTGAGAGGAACCACAGTAAACTCAAACACTTTCTCCTTTCCAGGATCAAGAGATGGGATGTACCTCACGGCCTCATTGAGAACCCTAAATCCAGCCCCAGGAATAAACTCAACTATTCCTCCATATATTGGCCTATTCCCCACATTTCGGACGATCACTTGAACTTTAGTTGGTACCAATGCAGTAGAGCTAGATGGAGGTATCACAGTTATGTTCAGAAGTGCCAGATACCCAGGCTTTTCTTTCGGGTTGTAGAATGTAATGAAAGTTCCCTTTTCACCATCTTGATCTTCACTGACCTCTACAAGCCCAACACTTAGGCCATCGTAGATTATCGGGCTTATCCATACCTTACTAGCGTTCAAAACTCCAGACTCGAGCTCATCATAGCAGGAGTTTAAAATAGAGACATACGCCATGTCATCGGCTATTCCGTTTACTCGGAATATGTACGGGGAAATTACGTAGTCATGCCCCTCATAGACCGTAAACTCACGTGAAGGATCGTAGCTCACGCTGATTCCAAGGGCTCTGAGGTAGACCTCTATAAATATCCTGGGGTCACACATGTTGTTGACCATTATGCACCTGAACCCGATGTACTTCACTATGAAATCTCCAACTATAGCTGTATCTCCCTCCTCTATCCTGTAACTCTTCCCAGCATAGCCAACAGTAATAACGCTGTTCGTTTGATTATTCACTAACGTCATGTTTATGCTTTCTATCTCCAGCTTCATGTTTTCGTACGTTATATTATCCCCGATCTTTACTTCCCCCTTGAAAACCAACGGCCTTGGAATTATTGTTACAGTGTAATTTGCAAACGTGAAGGTAGAGGTCTTGAAGACCTTGCTCTCTCCACCATATGAGGCAACAACCTCAAATCCAGTAGGCGTAACATCGCTCACTTTTATTGTTAAGTTGCCCACCCTTACTTCTTGACCAACAAAAACAGGAGGAAACGAACCATTGACAAAAAGCTTTACTGGATCGCCTAAAAATACCCTGTAGATGGAAATATTTGCCATAGGGAGATTATAAATCGACCTTGGTATTAGTGAGTAGTACATAACTGAATTGTTAACCTCTTCAGCGACATAAATACTCCTCCCAGGATCAACGTCCAAGAAAGCCAGCGTTACGTTCCCATATGTAACCCTTTCCCCGATATCTATCCAACCAACAAATGAAGACGCCAAAGCCTGAGGAAGGAACATTAGCATTAGTAATATCACAATTGTCTTCTTCATCTCTCATCCCCCCAGTAGGTATAAGATTATCTCTCCCCCACCCAAGTGCATGAACTTAGCCATGAGCGTTTGTCCAACGTACATTCCCGCAGCAAAGACCCATAGAAGGATTACAAAGTAGTAAAGAGATCCAAGTATGTGCCCACCATCAGCAACCTTTATTGCCATAGCAGAAAGCAGTGAGTGAGCTATCATCATAACCAGCATTGAAATAGTGAGGAGCTGCATACCGCTTGGAGGAATAACGTGGATTATGTCACCGATGTACTCCGTAGGTATCTGCAACCTGCTGAAAAGGTCATTGATCGAGACGGCAACCTGGAATGAGGCAGCTAAAGAGAATGCAAACGCACCGGTAAGTCCAAGGATTATACCTATAAAATTCGACACACTTTGCTGCCTCTTCCTCCTCAGTCTCACCAGCCTCTCAAAGTTCCTACTTATAACCTTACCAACGTAATCTGGTTCAGCACCCAATCTTAGGCTCTCCCTAAATATCTCTGAGAATATTCCAATTAACCAACTGCCAGTCTCAGCAATGAAGAAGTCCCAAGCCCTCTGACTGTCTACTCTTACAGCTAATCTTCTGTAGAGGGCCCTTATATCCTCAGTTAGAGTTCCAAAGTCGTGAGCACTAAGGTACTTGAGTACGAGAAGTAGGGATGCACCACTTGCAGCAAGGGAAGATGCCAAGCTCCTTATGAAAGCCGGAAAGTTCTCATCTTTCCTGAATATCGATGCCTCCTCTTTCCTAATAACGTTCCCCACGTACATGAGAGGAGTTAACGTTAAGGCTATGACGAACGGGGTAGGAAGAGCGAACCTTGGCCTGATTACAACTAGGTATACAAGCAAAACTACCGGGATCAGGGCAACTGACATTATCAGGGCTTTCTTTATCCTCTCCTGTCTGGGTGTTTTTACCTTCATCTCAGCCCAAATTGGATCTTCGGGCATCCTGTATTTTATAACCAACAGGGTGCCAATCTCCGCGGCTAAAATCAAGAAGATAAGGTAAAGAGCCAATCTACCGATGTTCTGGCCGGTAATTAGGGGCCCTATAATTATGAACGCCGCTGCAAACACCACCGAGATTATAATTGATTCGTATATCTCCTTGAATATATCGAGATCATAGAGGGCACCTTCATAGAACGTCTGGAAGTCGTCCATAACGGTCTGTTGCTCTTGGAATAGGTAATCCTTCAGCTCAACACCACTATCCAAAGAGTACGCGAGTCTATCAAGGAAATCAGCAAAAACCCTGCTTGGAGTTCTTCTGGCTAGAAATCTAAAAGCTTCAGGCATCGAACGGTGGAGCTTGTCAACGATAATGTACACTTTTTTAAGCTCACTCGCTATTGCCCCAAGCTTTGGATCGCTCGCGAGAACCCTGAGCAGGTCACTCCTCCCAATTTCACTCGTTGAGAGTACCGCGAAATAAGTTATGAAGAACGGCAACTTTGAGTTTATGCTTATCCTCTTGGAATCAGCCATTAGATATGGATAAGCAACAACGTAGAGAGCTAGAATAATAGGAATTAAGTACATAAATAGCCTCAAACCAGTAGGGAGAGCCACAAGCCTGTTGAAGATGCTTATGGCAATAAAGATAACTGCAGAGCCAGCTAGCCCAGGTAACAATATCTTCCTAAGGTACTCCTTTGGATCAACGTCTGCCTTGACGAATATGCTGATCTTCTCCCCTGCCATGAAATTCACCTCAGTCAGAGCCTGAAGCTCAGACCCTCGATACCCCTCTGGTAGAAGGCCTTGATCTCCCTATAAACGTCCCAGTAGTTGAATATCTTCAACTCGACCATCCTCTGTATTATCCTAGCCCTAAGGAAGAGCTCATCGTAAATATCCTTGGGATCTTCGTAACCAGCTATCTCAGCTATCTTCCTCTCAAGGATGTACGAGTTGTTCATACCTCTGAAGATGTGTTTGTCACTCACAGGATCCCACTCGAAGACGTTCCTAGTTGCGACCCCACCGAGCTCCTCATAGTACCCCTCGATCTCAACAACCGTTAGAACCCTTCTCAGGAATTTACCCCTAACGTAAACGGCCTGCTGGAATATGGCTATGTTGAGATTGTCTATGAACGTTATCGGAACGTTAATTGGAGAACCCGTGAAACGCTGTATCATCTTCTTAACGTCACCGGCGTGGAAAGTACTCATCACTGGGTGACCCGTCTGCATAGCCTGGAATGCAATAGCACCCTCGGCACCTCTGATCTCACCGACTATGATGTAGTTGGGCCTTGATCTTAATGCTGCCTTAAGCAGATCGAACAACGTTACTCTACTCTCTTCAGGACCTCTCTCCCTCGTCACAAGCCTCTGCCATGTGGGATGAGGAACCTGAACTTCGGGGGTATCCTCAGCGGTGAACACTTTTGATCCGGGCTTTATGAATGGTATTATAGCATTGAGGGTTGTAGTTTTACCTGAAGCTGTCTCACCGCACACGAATATACTCATACCATACTCTATGGCTAGCCAGAGATACGCTGCAATCTCGGCACTCATGGTTCCCCAGGCAACCAGCTGGGTAATGCTCAGTGGGGTTGCGGCGAATTTTCTTATAGTAGCACTCGGACCCTTCAATGATATGTCGGGAGAGTAGATTATGTTTATACGCGATCCATCGGGAAGGGAACCATCAACTATTGGGTTCCTGTCACTTACTGGCCTTCCAATTCTCTCAGAAAGGTTCTTAAAGTAATCAGCTAGTTCAACGTTGTCCTTCCACCTTATGTTCGTTGGTAGGTGCTCGAATATCTTGTGAACTAGAGAAACGTAGTGGGCGCCTATTATGTGGATATCCTCGATGTATGGATCTCTTGCCAAAGGTTCAAGAGGGCCTATCCCAATGATGTCCCTCTTGATCAGGTAACGGAACTTCTCCATCTCCTCCTTGGTTATCGTGATCCCTTTCCTGCCTTTAACAAGAGAAAGAACAGCCTCCTCAAAAAGGGAGTCAAGAAATCTCTCAAACTCTTCCTGCTCCTCTGGAATATCTCTATTTGGGGCCAACTCAAGGATTCTATCTTTTATCATTCTGTACTTCTCTTCTTCCTCCCTCGTTTCTATCCTGGGCTCGATAACTATGTACTGCTTCTCGGTCTGGGGGTCACCATAGATGTGAATGAAGATTGGATCACCTACAGGATAGATTATATTTGGGTAGGGAATTTCCTTCATATCCCTACTTAGTTGAACGTGAAACTCCGGAACTTTACCATACTTCTTTCTAAACTGCTCAACGTACTTCTTTAGGTGAGGATTTCTCCTCATTGCATCCTCCAGTGTCTGGGAAACAGCCTCAGCCATCCTCACCACCCCCTCTCGCTTCACACTACAGCTGCAATCTCAACTACAAGTCCTACCTTAGGCTCAACCCTGAAGGGTATAATCTTCTGAAATACACCCTTTGCATTGTTGTACTTCACAATCGTTGCCGAATTCTTTAGGTCGCCACCGAAAACTCTAACGTTAAGGCGCATAAGCAACGTTGATGCCTCTTCGAGGAGAAATAACACATCCCTGGGGAGCTCCTCTGGGTTAGCGGTGAGTATGATAACCTTACCTAAACTTGAGAGCCTCTTTATGTACATGAGGAAGTTTCTAACACTCCTAACCTCCTGCTCTCTCGAAAGGACGGATGAAAAGGAGTCAATCACAACGATATCCTGTTCCCACAATCTAGGTTCACCCAATAATCTGCTTAAGAACTTCCTCTCCTCACTAACTCCACTAAGTAGAGGGTAAAGTGATACAAATACAAGCTTTTTTCTTATGAGGAAAGGGATTACATCATAGCTAATCGACATCATCTGCTTGACATATTCAACAGTTGTATATTGAGAGGAGATATAGCTTGCGGTATAACCGTTCATAAGGAACCCGTATAATAGTCTCTGGGAAAGTATGGACTTCCCTGTTCCCCTGTCACCTTCAATGAGCATTATTGTGCCAGCAGGAATGCCACCGCCAAGCCTCCTGTGAAGTTCATCGCCTTTTAAGTCAATCCTAAGGAGCTCCTCGACCAAGATGATCACCCCCAGGTTACTGATTTTAACTCTTAATCCTGAACACCAGAACTCTTCTCTTGCCGTTCTCGAGAACAATCTGAATTCTGTGGGGTACTGTTGTGTCCAATGCTGTGCCAAGTGTCACTGTAATAACTCCAACTTGGAACGGCTGAAGGCTCGTTATGGGATTGCCAGCTGTATCTGTGAATGTTAGATTTGAGGAAGGTACAAGATCTCCATCGATGAAAACCTGAACTGAATCAGGACTAAATGGGAAAGCTATCTTTCCAATGTTTTTGACATAAAACGTGTAATTATAAGGTCCAGTACCCGTGACGACAACAGCGTTTGGATCATTTATTATTGCAAATTCTATTTTGAGATCCTCTGCCACCATTGCTCCTCTTACTTTCATGCTGTTCGCTAGATCGTTTGTTACATAGGCAAGAGCTCCGGCAACACTGCCGGCTATTATGACAGCAACTATGAACATTATCAGTTCACTTGCTGGTCCGCCTGCAGCCATTCAGTTCACCTCCACTGGACACTGAGTTGAGCTTGAGTTTACGATATAGCTGGAACCATTGTAATAGTACGTGATGATCAGGAGACATCCATTATCAAAAGCTAAAGTGGCGTAATTTAAGCTCCCACTTGTATCTGCACCATTCGGTATTGTAACGGCGTAATCGTTTCCAGGAATTAGATATCCCAAATCAACTGAAGCAACATATGCCCCATTATATATGACATCCACATCTCCCGGAATTGTCTGACCTAGGAATTGAAATTTAACATCAACATCAGTAGCTGAGATATTGTAAACCGAAACTTCGCCAATCTTAAAATTTAGTTGGGAAAGCTTGAGGGAATACCAAAACTCCCTAGCCGCTTGAACCTCGTTGTAACTATTGTCCCACGCTGTATATAGTGTTCCTACTGCTATCAAAAAAGAGATGAAGATTATCGCTGCACTCGCTGAAACACTGAACCCCAATAGTAATCCCTCCGATCAGACACCGTAGAACTCATCCAAGGTCTTCTCTAGCATCTTGACTTCCCTTTCCAGCTTATCAAGGACATCCCTCGTGATCCTCAGACCCCTAAGCCTCTCAATGAACAATAGGCTTATTAGGTGATCCTGAACGGTAAGCTTCTCAGCAGGCTTCCACTCTGGATCCCTGTGGTGTGGCCTTGTTCCTCTTGCAAACCTCAGCAGTTGATTGAGGACTTTTTCGCTTATCCAGCCGATCTCATAGTAGAACTCCAGAACTTTCTCGAGGTTCTGCATGCCTACCCTGTCGATGAGGAATCCAAGCCATTTTAGTGCAATCATGATCGAAACTACGTCTTCCGGTATTTCTTCAAGCCTTGCCTTCTTGGGTTCTTCCTCGAAGAGGATGCTCGCGATGTCCTCTGGGATCTTCATTTTCTCAGCCATTCCAACACCACCCTCCTCAATCTTTTCTTCTTCAGGATGAGCGGAAACTTCAATCTCAGGTTTTTCCTCAACTTCAACTTCTTCTTCAGGCTTAACTTCCTCAACAACTTCTTCTTGTGGGATTTCTTCAATCTCAACTTCTTCCTCTTTAACTTCCTCTTCCTCAGGCTTAACTTCTTCAACAACTACCTCCTCAACCTTCTCTTCAGGCTTAACCTCCTCAACTTCAGGTTGCTCAGCCTCAGCTTCGAGTTCCTCAACCTTACCGGCAAGCTCTTCAATTTCCTCAGGCTTGACTTCTTCTCCCTTTTCGATCTTTTCTTCAAGCTCCTCAACTTTTGCTTTTGCTTCCTCAATTTTCTCGCCAGCTATCTTGGCCTCAAGCTTCTCGAGTTTCTCATGTAGTTCCTCAATTTTCTCAGTTATCTCCTTTGGAACTTTCTCCTCCTTTGGCTTCTCTTCAAGGAGCTCCTCAATCTTCTCTATCTTCTCACTGACCTCAGCAGCTTTCTCGGCAACAGCCTCAGCCTTCTTCTCATGAACGGCAAACTTCTTCTCTTCCAAGGCCTCAACAAGCCTCGCGAGTTGAGCACTCAGATCACTAAGCTTCTTACCAAGCTCATCAACCCTCTTGCTTATCTGCTCGTACTTTGCAGCCTGGCTTCCATAAGCATCAAGAACTCTCTTGACGATCTCGTCCAGTTGCTGTGGGGTTAATGAATCTTTCTTTGCCATGAGCTTTTCTCTGAGCTCCTCTATGACAACACTAGGAACCTTGCCCTTAAGTTCTGAAAGCTTTGCATTAATCTCTGCATCAGTGACATAGCCAACCTCCATTGATCACACCTCCGCAAGCACCTCGTAGAGGATCGAGTCTATATCAACACCATAACCCGCGAGCACTTTTATGTCATTCTTGACCTTGGCAAGCTCCATCTTGAGTTCGTCGATCTGCTTCTTTAACTCCTGTATCTCACTGCTTAGCGATGACTCCTGACTTAACTGTTCCTTGAAAGGATTGATTTCTTGAGATACTACTTCATAGAGCATCATGATGTCCTTTATTGTCTTATCAAGTCTCTCAATTTCCTCCCTTAGCTCCTGAATCTGCTTCTTAATGTTGTCAATACTTATCTTAACCCTCGGAAGATCGTTCTCTATCTCATTGAGTCTCTCCATAATCTGGCTGATCTGTTCATCCTGTTCCCTGTTCTCTACCCTCTCCTCAAGCTCCTCGACAGTTACTTCCTCAAAGGTTTCTTCAGCTGGTGCTTCCTTCTTTTTCTTTTTGAATAAAGATGAAAGGAACTCAAGAGCCATGGGCCTCACCCCTCACTGCAACTCGAGTATGTTCTCTGTGTAGGTGCTTGGAGTGGTGAAGTCTATTACACCTCCAGCACCATTCTCTGGAATTACCTTTCCTATGACTTTAGTTGCAGGCGGGAATCCAAAGCCATTGCTTGGCTTACCATCGTTGTCAAATGGTGTCAACCATAGCAACAGCGCAGCCTTGTCGCCCCAGCTCAAGCTTGGATGCCTAGCGTCAGCAAGTGAACCATCCCCATCCTGAACAACTGCAATTCCAAAGACCATGAGGCCCTTTTCTGCAATTGCATAATACAGGTTCTCCCACACGTCTGCCACAGAGGTAACGTTGGTCCAGTTGGTTATAGGAGTATTTCCATAGGGAACCAAGCTAGAGTTGTAAGCGAATATGTTCGGAATGTCTCCCGTGTAGTGAATGTACTCAGGCTCAAGCCCCGCACTTTTGTCTGCTGCACTTCCCTCATAATATCTGTAGACCGCCATCTGCTTGCCATTACTAAGGACAATCCTCACATGTGCTAAATCAATACCTCCACTCCCTGCGTTTGGCGCAACATAGATGACAAGCCTAGTGATATTGCTTATTCCTGGGGGGCTACCATTCACATATCCACTAATTCCCAGGACCCTTATTCCACTAGCTACCTCCTGGGTTGTTTGTCTACCTGTTGCCATTGCCTTTTGTTGGAGATAACCACTTGTAGCTATCAAAACACCCGCAGCTACTGCTGCTACTAGGACCATGGCGATGAAGACGATGAGCGTGCCGATACCAATTGCACCCTTCCTCATATCACATCACCTCACTGCAACTCTAACACATTTGTACTAAACGTTGGAGGTGTTGTAAAGTCGATAACACCTGCGGCCCCTGCATCTGGAATCACTTTTCCAATGATCTTCGTTGAAGGTCCTATCCCACGCCTGCCATCATACGTGAATATGTCAGTCTTCAGCAATAATGCAACCGTGTCTCCCCATTCTAGAGTTGGGTGATTATCTTCAATCCTAGCCCCGATGTCATTAATGACAGCTATTGCAAATGTTCCATTGGTTAGCTTGGTATTGTTCCAGACGTCTTGCACTATGTCAGACCCATTAAAGAGATCCAGGATTTTCTTCGTGTATAGGATTCCACTGTAGTTATATACCACGAGCTTAACGCCATCACTGAGGACTATCTTTACATTGCTTAGATCGATGCCCGAGCTCCCAGCATTTGGTGTAACAAAGATTGCCATCTTTACTATCGTTCCATTGCTCGGTGGTGTTGTGTTTACATATCCATATATGTTGACAATTTTTATTCCACTGGCAACCTCTTGAGTGGTCTGCCTACCAGCTGCCTGAGCTTTCTGTTGCAGGTAACCTGCTGTGCCTATGATTACTCCTGCAGCTACTGCTGCTACTAGGACCATGGCGATGAAGACGATGAGCGTGCCGATGCCTATTGCACCCTTCCTCACCCTATCACCTCCTGGAAAATTGCTATAAAAAATAAAGGATTGCTAAAGGTTGATAAGGGAAAAGGAGAGATCACTGAAGGCTAATGATTTCAGTGGTGTATGTGCTTGGGGTTGTGAAGTCTATGACACCAGGAGCACCAAACTCTGGAATGACCTTACCAGTTATGTGGGTCCTAACTGGGATACCGTTAGTGCCTCCATATAGTGCCTGGGTAACATTGACTAACAGTGCCGCAATGTCTCCCTTGTTCAAAGTGCTCCCACCGTTAAGGGCGGACTTATCGTAGTCCTGGATTATCAAAGCTACATAATGAGTTGCATTTACATTAGTCCAGTAGCTTGAGGCAAAGATGTCAGTAGTACTAGTGCCGTCGACAGTTCCTGCGAACTTTAGGTAAACTTGGCTCTCATCATTGGCAATGAGTATCTTGGTGTTCTTAAGATCAATCCCAGCACTTCCAGCGTTTGGTGTTACGTAGATGGCTATTCCGGTAATGTATTGCTTGTTGGGGTCCGTGATACCCACTACCCTCATGACTTGGATTCCGCTTGCTACCTGCTCGGTGCTCTCCCTACCAGTGCTTGAAGCCTTCTGCTGGAGGAAGCCGCTGGTGTTAATGAGCACTGCAGCAGCCACTGCAGCAACAAGCACCATAGCAATGAACACTATCAAGGTACCAATACCCACTGCCGCCTTCCTCATTCTTTTTCACCTCCTAAAATCTCCTAATCATCTAGAGCTTCACTGTAGGTTCACTATTGCTGTTGTGTATGTGCTTGGGGTTGTGAAGTCTATGACACCAGGAGCACCAAACTCTGGAACGACTTCTCCAGTTATGTGGGTCCTAACTGGGATCGCTGAGCACTGCAGCAGCCACTGCAGCAACAAGCACCATAGCAATGAACACTATCAAGGTACCAATACCCACTGCACCCTTTCTTGCCACTACCACGCACCCCCTTGGAGTTTTTTCAATAATCTCTAAAAATAGCTGGATATAAAGCGATTTTTTGCGTGTGGAAGTGCTTGTAAAAATTGAAGTACATATGTAGGTGCTTATGTAGGTGCACAACAAAAAAGAGACGGCTCAAAGCTTTTTCACAAGGAGAATAGATTTCCCATGATCCTCGAAGCTAACGTCAAAGCCTTCTCCTAATAAGTATTCTTTAATCTCAGCTTTGCTAGGATAGCCAACGAAGGAATCATTTAGGCCTTCAAAGAACTCTAGGGCCTCAACATTCCTAAATTCGTCTTTAAAGGCATCGACGATGATCAACTTTCCTCCAGAATTCAAGCTCTCCATGACCTTCTTCAAAACTTCTCTCCTGTTTGTGAGATATTCCAGGGTAAATGTCATTATAGCCACATCATATGATGTTCTTGGCTTTATCAAACCAATATCCATTTCTTTCAGCTCTACTGGAAGGTTCATCTTCTCAGCCCTTGATCTGGCTATCTCGAGCAGTGCTGGAGAGTAGTCAACGCCCAGGTACTTCCCATCCTCACCCACAAACCTTCCAAAGTATGCAGGAGATACTGAACCACATCCAAGATCTAGAACGTAGCTTCCCTCTCTTAGACCCGTTAGTCTTATCACTAGCTCCCTATATGCAGCATTAAACGATGAGGAAAGCCTCATATCCCAAAAGTCAGCATCCTTGTCGAAATCCATGAGAACGTACGGGTGATCAGGAGAAATTAGAGCAAAGTCGACCATCTTGTATATTTCTTCAAATATTGGAATCCAGTCCGGGAGCAATAGCATGTACTCATCCTTGGGGAACCTTAATTCATATGAGAAGCCATTCAGTATTAAATTCGTTGGAGTTTCCTCAATTATGCCAAGAGCCTTTAGGTGCTCTATCAACTTCTTTAGAAGGGGCTTGTTTGGAACCCTTATCTGAGATAGCAATTCAGAGTAGCTGGGCCTACTGGCAACTATCTTGAATATTCCATACTTTATGCCAAGCTGAGCCAGGTTAAGAACACTTAAGCTGATCATGTGGTTTATGTTTGTATCAATGACCTTGATAAGCTCTTCAGTCCTTCCCATGATATCACCTCACATGAACTTCCTGTAATAAGCTTGGTAGTCCTTGAGCATCTCAACAACCTTCTTTCCATACTCCGTTAGTCGGTAGTACTTGAAGCCATTATTAACGATCTCTTCAACAAGGCCCAAGTACACTAAGGAGCTTTCCCCGTTGTACCGATTCCCCAACCCCACAAGGGCACCTCTAACGTTGGATGGATCAGAACCAACAACTCTTGCTATCTCACTTAAGTACGTGGCAGAAGGATAAATCTCATACAAATACTGCAATATCCTTCTCCTGAGTTCGCTCCTGTGCAAAGACCTGAGAACATGGGGATCTATCACTGGCGGCACTGGGCATCACCGTGATTTATTGTTGGGTCATCTCTACCAATATACCATAACGACTGCAAAACTAATAAAGGTTTCGCAGGTATATTGAAAAATCTACAATTGAAAAATTTATTAGCAAGTTGTAGGATAATTGCTAGATATCCCAGGAAGTCTTAAATAGAACATTGGTGTATCTTCAATGGGAGATAACATGTTCGGGGGAAGAAAGGAGGAAAGAGCCAACTGGGCGTTTTTTCAGGAGCACTATCCCGAAGTTGTGGAAGGCCTAAAGGAATTGAGAGAATGGGAAAGTGTAAAGAGTGCATTGGCTGATTCAGAGAGGCTTGGAGACTATTCAATTTTAGCACTAGCAGCTTTAGTAGCTATGAAGAGGGAACTAAGTCAGGATATTGATGAAATTAGGGAAAAAGTGTACTCACTGTTTTCAAAGCTGGATGGTCTTAGGACAGATACAGATAATAACTTCAAGAAGATAGAAAAAGAGATAGAGGCCCTCAAAGAGGCTATAGACGAACTCGACAGGAGAACATTAGTTGTCTCAAATCTAGAAAGGGTTCTCCCAAGGATAACTGAGATAGAAGAAAGAATGATGTCGTATCCCCTAGAGGTGGCAGAGAGCATTGAAAAGAGAGTAAGAGAGAGAGTTGAAAGAAGGATTGAAGATATCGTGATGGAAAAGCTAAATGAGAAAGTAAAGGAGCTTGAGATGAAGGCAAATTCAACAACCCCAGAGGTCATCAAGGAGATAATTTCAAAATACGACTCCCTCATAAAGGAGAACATTGAGCTACGGAAAAAGCTCGAAGTTAGAGAGAAGGCTATCAAGGACTTAAGGGAGAAGCTTGCCAAGCTTCAGGAGGGAGTGAAAGAAGTTGAAGCAATAGAGAGAAAAGTAGAAGAGTATGGAAAGCTCGCTGAAGAGCTCAAGGAGATAAAGATAAGGTTGGCGAAGATTACGGGAAGTTATGATGTCAAGGAGGCACTTAGAATCATAGAGAGGAACTACATTCCAAAGTCAAAGGTTGAGGAGCTTGCAAAAACCGTGAAAGCTTTAATGAAGGAAAATGAGGACCTCAAAAAGGAGAATGAAAGGCTTAAAAAGGAACTTGAAAGGATAACTCAGGCAGTAAAAATGCTTGTAGAAGAGGGAATTATTGAGGCTGAGACCTCTCAAGAAGAGTAAGCCTTGAAAGTCCCTCCCTTACAGCCCTCATTACGAGCTCACTCGGATCCTCGAACTCCTCCAGTCTCCGGATTATAACCTTTCTGAGCTTGTCATTTAGGGTTGCTAAGTGCACTAAAGCCTCAACGGCACTTGCTCTAACAATTTCATCCCTATCATGAAGCAAACTTATTATCCTGGGGAGAAAGGGGCTAACAAATCGGAAGTTATTCTCCCCCATAGCCTCTATGAAGTTTAACGCTGCAAGTTTATCTTCCCTTCTCTTGGAGGTCAGCATTTCAGCAAAATCTCTAGCTATAACACCCATAAGCTCGGGATTAGCCCGTGCAATTTCTTCTAAAGCATAGCTAACGTTTATCTTGGTCTTAGCATCTCCTATCCTATAGTTGGCAAACAGAACGGGAATCATCGACCTTATCAACTCCGGCCGATCCTTGGCTATCTGACCAAACGCCCTTGCTATTTCTTGAGTTAATGGTATAGCCTCACTTTTCTTTATCATTGCAAACAACTTCTTGATTAGAGGCTCATATAGGTCCTGCTTGCTTTTTGCAATGACTAGGATTATGGAGAGGGCATTCTTCGCTACCGTCCAGAGGTCATCATCTAACAGTTCTATGAGCTTTTTTAGAACATCTTCCTCGTACTTTGCAAGTATAAGTATTTTATCAAGGTTCTCGCTATTGGCCAGGGACTCCCTTATGTCAAGCTCTTCCTCCACCGCCTTACACCCCTACCTCTAAACTCGAATTTCCAGGGATAAATATTTGGTGGTTAGAAAAGTTGTGGTGCGGTGGCCGGGATTTGAACCCGGGTCTCCACCTTGGCAGGGTGGCGTCCTAGGCCAGGCTAGACTACCACCGCACAAACCGTTATTTACTCACCATTAGTCAATTTATAAGAGTTTCGTTGGTGGAGAGCTTCCATGTGATTTTATAACACACAACACCAAGCTTTAACATCTAAAAATATCCTTTTTTAGTTCTGTTTTATCAAAATCTCTGTCGTTGAATTATGCTTTCACACCCTGTTCTAATAACCACGGATAGATGCAGGAGGTCTTCCAAATCTAGTTCTTATTACCTCCTTTTTTAGAAATTAATCTATGTTATCGGGATACTCCTCGACCTTTAAGCGTCTTTATTGTGAACCTCAAGCTCCACATACGATCCCTCAGTTGTCCCTATTTTCCCGCATCTCTTTCGGAATTTACACCAAAAGGAACTTCCAAAGTGGGATCACGTCCACCACAAAGGAGCCAACCTTTATTTCATCCTCTTCATCCAAGGTTACCACTTTCAAATTCCCGCACTTTAAAGCCTTTCCGGCCTTGACCAAAGCTGAAATCTCCCTCTCGTAACTCTCCTCCAAATTTAAGGTCACCTGAATCAACTCTCTAACTTTTCCAGCCTTTGTGACGACGAAGTCAACTTCCCCTCCTCCATTATAATAATACAGGTTCATCAAGGGATCGTAGTAGTGCTTCCTCCTCAGGAGCTCCATAAAAACAACGTTTTCCATGTCCCTAGCAACGTCCTTTTTCGTGAAGAGGGAAAAACCAGTATCAATAAGATACACTTTCTTTGGGGCCCTTTGGGATTCCTTTTCAGAGTAAGCAAATTTTGGAAGAAAGAAAAAGAATAACGAATCCTCAAGGGCTTTCATGTATTCAAGGACGGTGACCTTTGAAGCACTAACTTCGGACTTTACGAAGCGGTAAATGGAGGAGTATGATGCATACTTCGCATAGCTTGAGAGCAACAGTTTTATGATCATCTCAACCAGGGCAACGTTCTTTATCCCATGCCTCTCCACGACGTCCTTGGTAATCATTACGGAGATGTATTCCTCAAGTATCCTGACCTTATCCTCCATCAGAACGACCTCAGGGAACCCTCCGAACTTTAAATATTCCTCAAGGAGAGCCTTTATCTTGTGAACTTTTCTACCGTAGAAATCGCGCGGTTTAATTTCAATTCCCTTAAACCTGAGGAACTCCCTGAATGAGAGCGGGAAGAGGGTGTAAATGATTCCCCTCCCCCTAAATTGCGTGGCTATTTCCTTGGAGAACAACCTTGAGGAAGAGCCAGTTAAAGCAACCTTAAATCCCTCCTCCAATAGATACCTTACTCCAACCTCCCAATTGGTCACGTTCTGCACTTCATCAAGGAGGAAAACAATGTTCTCACCAATGTTCTCTGGATAAAGGTCAAAGTACGCATCGACTATCTTGGGAAAGTCCTTAGCGGATGTCCCAAAGAGCAGGGGATTTTCAAAGTTTAAGTAGACATGCCTTTCCTTCTCGTCAGTTATCATTGAGTAGAGGAGGTACGTTTTCCCAGAGCGCCTCGGTCCTACTATTATAGTGGCTTTCCCCTCGGTTAAGCTTGGCTTGAGTTCACGTTCAATTACCTTGGGTAGTTTTCTCTCATGAAATAATCGGATGTACCTCTTGACGTCTTCTGTATTCATGGTTCAATATTCCGAACCATTCCTTTATAAATATTGGTCTAGTTAACTGAACCAACTAAAGCGCAGACACGAAGAGTTGCCAGGGATAGAAAGCAATTCTGTCCCCGATCTCATACTTCCTTCCCACTACTATTCCCCTCTCAGCCCCAACCCTTTCCATAGTCATCTTCACTTGACATTTCTCCTCCTTCCCGAGCCCAACTTCAACGACTATCTTCTCGTTCCCCAGCTCGAGCACGAAGTCAGCAACTCCTTTGCTTGGCTCATAACTTAGCCTGCCGTTCCTCTTCCTCGCAATGAGGTAGAGGTAGAAGGCAACGACATCCCCGAGGAGGGATGCGAAGACTTGCTCCTATTTATACCCACCTTGTAGATGTAGAGCAGGGCGGACTTTATGGGAACCGTTAGGAACTTAACTTGGGCTTTTGCGGGTGACCTTGGAAATTGAACCATGAACTGGATCTTCTGAACAATGCCTGCTTTCTCGAGGGCATCGACGAGCTTTATAACCGCCCTTTAGCCAAGCCTAAGGTCTTTGCTTTACATATTCAGTTACATCATCTAAAACAGCTAATGGCACTTCTTTAGCTCGAGAATTTGAGGCATGAGCTCCGGGAGAGAGTTGCCCGTTTTAAGCCGATGATACTCCCTGAAGGTCATAGGTCATCGGAAAGAGCTTTCTATGGAAGGCCCTTCCAGCTAAGTCGAAACTCCCCTTCAGCTTTATTGCGGAAGAGCCCATTGCAATTAAGAGGAATCTCTTTTCATCATGAAGTATCTTAAGCTTCAGATCCCATTTTTTCCTCGTACTGGACTTCATCAAGCAATATTATCGCCCTTTCAGGCTTTACGATCCTTTTATACGTCTCTAAAACTCTAAAAGATTTAAACCAAGGGCTTGAAGCCGATCCAAAGACAGGTAAAGGATATGATTTTGAGACATCTTTGAGGTTACATAGAAGTAGAGCTGGGCCAGAAAAGTAGTTTTACCGACACCTCCAACACCAAGAAGCAATATGGTGTCGGATCTCCCTCTCTCGATGGTACCACTCAACCCTGGATATTACTCAACGATGCAGATCCCTCTTTTCGAGTTTGTTGTAAGGTTGGAGGAGGGACTGTTAAGTCAACAGGTATTCCCCTATAGTCATCCAGATGAACCACAAACCCACCTGTTTGGTCATTAGAATGACCAGCTTAGAGGAATTCAACTTGCAACCCCTAACCCTCAAAGAAAAGTTGTGGTGCGGTGGCCGGGATTTGAACCCGGGTCTCCACCTTGGCAGGGTGGCGTCCTAGGCCAGGCTAGACTACCACCGCACAAACCGTTATTTACTCACCATTAGTCAATTTATAAGAGTTTCGTCACTTTAAATATTCTCTGGAAGTAAATCTATCCCAAGTTTTTTGGCTCTTTTTCTCAATTTTCTATCATAGGTGGCTAAAGTTCCGAATTCCTCAGCCACCCTTAATATCATTGAATCATTATAATGCCTCAAGCTAAGACCTCCCAATTTTTCAAATGTGGGCAATAAATGCTTCCTATCATCAACTAATTTCACCCTGGGATCAAGAAGAATCCGAGAAAGAACATCTTTAGCAACTTTCGATGAAATTCCAAATTCAGCTAAGTTCCATATGAACTCATATACTACAACAACAGGAATTATTAGCTCATCAAGGCTCTCTAGAATTTTCCTAGCTTCCCTGTATCTTTCAGACCTTTTGTTTATTGAGTATATAAGGACGTTCGTGTCAATAACAGCTAAACTTCCCATTTTGAGGCCTCCGAGAGAGCTTTCCTTATGTTCTCTTCGATATCTTCTGGAGAGAAATCTCTACCGAGGTCTATACTTGGCCATTCCTTGTCTATCCTCTTAATGACTATCTCATCTCCTCTCAATTCAACTTTGAGGTATTCCCCCATCTTAATCCCCAAAGCTTTTCGAATCTCAGCTGGTATTGTAATTTGATAGTTTCTCGTGACCTTTGTTATTGGCATAGGTGATCACCATAGTATAGTAAGTATGTTGACAATTTAAGTGTTGTTCCAGAAATAAAGTTAAAAATTCATTGTAACTATGAAAAGTTGGATGGTGTTATAATTCATTGGGAGGGGTTAATGAACAGAAATACAAAAGTAATTATTGGGGTGGGCGTGGTTATCGTTGTTCTGTTGCTGTTCCTGCCAATAGTTTCCGTGACGTACACCACTACGGTGCCCCGGCAGAGAAAGTTCTTAAACCCTACGAAGTCACTGAGCAGAAGAGCAGGCTTCTTCTGCATGATAAGCCAACGGTAAAGGCAGGCACTACATTTACTACAGGGTCTACATTGACGTTTCCGACAAGAAGAACAACGTTGTAAAAGGCTATGTTGAAGAGACCGCCAGGTACGATATAAACTTTTACGTCTTTGACCAGAAGGGATTTATGGCGTGGAAAAGCGGAAATCCAGCGACTCCATATGTGGAGGCAAAGAGAGTGAAGTACTACGAATTCAGCTTCGTTCCTGATCATACGGACTACTATTTCGTCCTCGACAACGGCTATTCATGGTTCACGAACAAAGTTCCAGAGATAGAGGTAACGTGGTACTATAAGGTCACGATAACAAAGTATAGGGAGGTTACTGAAACGAGGTACGTGAAAGTCAACAAAACAGAGAGAGTAAGCATGATAGAGCTAATCCTGGGAGGCTAAAGCCATACTGTATCTTCTTCCCCGCGGTAGTTCATCTTAACCACGAGCAGCTTGAAGGGCTCATCGCTTTCATTGATTACCCAATGAACCGTTCCTGGGGCTACTAAGTAGATATCCCCAGGCTTTGCCTCGAATTCTTTCTCCCCTATTCCCAGCCTCGCGGTTCCAGAAATTATGTAGAAGAGCTCGTACTGAAACTTGTGATAGTGCTTTCCCACCTCGGCCTTAGGCTTTATCTCAACTATCTGAGCATAATTACCCTCTGGGAGTTTACCCTCAAACAATGGAACCTTAACGTAGCTTCCCCTATCAATTCTTTTCTCAAGCTCGGCCCTCATTTTTAACCACCAGCTTATTTTTCACGAAGTTAATTATCATTTCCGCGAGATATTGCCCTTTCAGCATCGTACTCATCAAAAGTCTCATGAGGAACCCTTTAAGGAGCTCATTTAGATACCTAGTGGGGATATAGTATTTATCTAGAACACCTGCCTTAAATATTTTCTTAAACTCCTCGTCGTATTTAATAGGCCCTTGCACAGATCAGAGACAGAATGCCCGAATACAACTTCTTCCCCCCATATGATATAAGTAAGATTTCAACGCTTTCTCAGCGACTTGTTAGGCTAAGAAACAGGCCAGATTGTACTTTTTCATTAAACACAAAACTTTACATCTTCAAGATTCCTCCCACCTGCCTTAACTACCTCATGGCTTCCTCCTTGGGACTTCTTCTTATAAATGACGACATCCTCCCTTAGGGCTTTCTTAATGATAAGGAGTATCTTCATAGCTTTAAACTCATCTGGAGTGTAAACGAATATATCAGCCGCAACTCCAGCGATTTCATAGTACTCATCCAACCTATCAAGGAACTTCTTATCGGTTTTCCTTGACTATTATCAAGTCAAGATCGCTTGTTTCTCTAACTTCTTCTCTTGCAAGGGAGCCAAAGAGCATGACTAACCTAACGGATTCATACTTCTGAACCCCCTTAGGATCCTATTAAAGGCCCCCTAATCATTCCTTTAAAAACGCCTCCACGAGGTTTCTTGTCTCGTTCAATGCCTCCAATGGAATTCCCTTAGGCAAACCACCTATCTCACCCTTCACATCCTTGAGGACTCCCTGTCCTGCTCCCAGGAACATTCCCTCACTCACTATCCCGAAGAAGCTCCTCGGGGGTAGTAACGCAACTGCGACCCTATTCCCTTCCTTCACGGTTAGATCGTTAGTAACGACGGTCACGGCCCTCTCCCCGATGTTCACGTTGGTAACGAGTAGCTTATCTGCATTAGGATGCTTTCCTACACTCATCACTTCGCCAACAACTATATCAACAGCAATTACGGGATCGTTGATTTTTCCAAGCTTTAACCTCCTGTCCAGCCCCAGGATCGTGTTGAGGAAGAACTTTATCTTCGCAACCTGCTCCTCGACCTTTTCCCTCTCGTCCTTACCGGCCTGGCTTATGAACTTGTGATGCCAGTCTTCTCCACCTAGGGCTTCAATTATTCCCTGGGCCTTCTCCTTGAGAGCCTTCATCTGGGGGGTGTCAACCAACTCCTGGGGATCGAGGTAGCTATACCTCATGGCCTGTATCTCAGGGATCATTTCTTTAGCGAGCTTAACCGCCTTCTTCTTGTCCCACTGTCCCCTGAACTTTGCCCCCTCTATAGTTCTCAAGAATAGCTCAACGGCCTTCTCAGCAACTAGCAACCTGTAATCCTTACTGGTGTCCCACATGATGCTCCCCTTCCCTACTTCCCTGGCTACTCTTAAAAACCTATATAAACACGTGAAGCCAACTACATATTTAGGTGTCTTCAATGGGAGCGGAAAACGGTGAAAGGATCTGGATACTGGTAACACTCGATAAATGTAGTGGTTGCAGACTTTGTGAGATAGCTTGTTCAATAGAGCATGAAGGTATGATATGGCCAGAAGCTTCACGAATAAGGATAAAGGATATATGAAATCTTAACCAGGAGTAAACATTCCACACACGTGCGTTCAATGCCCTGATTATCCCTGCGTTAACGCATGTAATTTCGGTGCCCTAAAAGTGGATGAAGTTTATCTCTTCATAAATGATGATAAGGTAGAAATTAGAGAGGCATCAAGATATTGGGGAATGGGCGGGATCGAGCTATACAAAACGCTAGTAAAAGAAGTTCATGAGGAGTTAAAGAAGAAATCTAAGCTTTGTGGTGTACCAAAGGAACCGGCCGTTATGTATATTGGAAAAGGAGGAGAGAACAGAGTTAGATTCGCTTCCATAATGAGTAAATGGGTACACGCTGCTGGATACGGAGGATTTGGAGCGGTTATGGGAAGCAAAAATCTAAAGGCAATTGTTGTAAAGGGAAACTGGCCATTACCAAAAGTCTACGATAGTGGAAAACTCAAATCTATGCTTAGGGAGATACAAAGGGAGCTCCTAACCCTAACGACTTTTAGGCAGTGGGGGACTGGAGCAGGAGGTTACAGTGTTGGTAGGGACAGATCGAGTCAGCCAATAAGGAACTGGCAAGAAGAGTACCATGAGGATGAAAGGATAAGCGTTGTGAATTTTGAACTCAAAGCATGGATAAAGAAGTATTGGGCAGATTATGGTTGCCCAGTAAACTGTATGAAGATATCGTACCTTAGGTACGGCGAGTACAAAGGAGCGATAACGGATGCCCCCGATTATGAATTAATGGCTTACATGGGGACTAACCTTGGAATTTTTGAGCCAGAAAAGATAGTTTACTTATCGTAACTTAGTAGATGAACTTGGCCTTGACGGTATAAATGCTGGAAATGTCTTAGGATTCGTTGCAGAACTTTACCAACGTGGAATCTTGACTGACAAAGATTTGGGAGTTAAGGTGGAATGGGGAGATGAAAAGGCATTTGCAAAACTCTTAAAGCTGATAGTTGAAAGAAAGGGCATTGGAAATGTCTTAGCTGAAGGTACCTACCGCGCAGCCCTTAAGATTTCCAAGGAAAAGGGAATCGACGTTACGAAGTATGCAGTTCAAGTCAAGGGGATTGGAGTAGGAGCTCACGGAATTAGGAGCAACTAGATTACACCAAGGACATAAGCTATGCCGTATCGGTTCAGGGTGGAGATCACACATCAACTGCAAGTTTACCACCGAAAAGCTACGAAGGAGAATTAATAAACGCATTCTATGACTCAGCGGTAATTTGTATGTTCACAACAAAACCAGGATTTGAAAAGATCCTTGAGTTTGGAAATGCAGTTACAGGATTGGACATTACTCCAGAGAAGTGGATTAACGAGATAGGACTAAGGATAATCCACCTCCAAAGGATACTCTTGCTGTTGGGAGGGCCAGATGTATATTGGGATCCAAGGAAAGATGATGAGAATCCATCGAGGTTCTATGAGCCCCTGCCCACTGGGCCCATGAAAGGTAGTGCGCCAAACAGAGAAGACGTTAAGAGGAAAGTCCTTGAGTACTATAGGCAAATCGGCTATGACGAATACGGAATTCCCAGGGAAGATATCTTAGAAAGACTAGGGCTAGAGGAAGCGAAACGAGAGGTCAAGAGAATAAGGAAGAGGCTTGGAGTATAGGACTACCCCTAGAAGTTCGAGCTTCCAAATCACAAAAAAGGTAACTATGGTACAGGAGGAACGACGAATATGAGAGTAACGGTAATATTATACGGAAACCATGCCCTAAAATACGGCCCCAAGATAGAGATCAAAGTTAGAGAAGGAGAAAGGGTAGGCGAAGTGCTTCGAGAACTCAAGATAGCACCAGAAGACTACCATCTATTAATAAATGAAAGAAAGGTCGATGAGAATTACCAGCTAAAAGATGGTGACACCGTTAAAGTTCTTCCGATAGTATATGGGGGAAATAGCATAACAGATCTCACAGCTTCCTTTCTTTAACTCTCTTATCCCACTCCTCAAGCATTTTATCCAAAGCCAACAGCTGATTCAGCCTTATCCTTACCTTCTTGTTCTCCCAGTCTATCGAGCCCTTAAAGTCGTTCAGCAGATCAAAGACCTTCTCGGCCTCATCCTTGGGCAGGAACTTACCGTAGAACTCCTCACCGCAGTGAGGGCATTTAAATGTAAAGTCCTCCAAAGCCTTTATGAAGTCATCCTTGCTCTTAAGGAGTTCGCTAAAGTTATCGAGGGTTAGCATTTGATCAATGATATCCCTCCAGTCAAGGGGCGCACCGCAAACCGGACACTTCGCCATGACCTCACCCTGAGGAATTTCGCGGAGAACGTTAAAAACGTTATTTGACATAGGAAATTTTAGGGTGGTGGAATGCACTACAAAGAGGTCGAAGTGCTGTTGAATAAATCCGCTGAGTTCATTGAACTTGCAGAAGTTGCACTGGCTAGGAAAAAATATGATAGCGCGGTGTTCCTAGCTGAACAGGGACTTCAGCTGTACCTTAAGGCCCTTATAGTGAAGTACGCAAATATTAAACCTAAGACGCATTCATTGAGGGAACTACTTGGATTTCTCGCCGAGGCAATAGAAGCCCAGGATAAGATAAGCGAGTTCATAAAGGAAAGCAGGAAAATTTTAAGGGAGCTAGAATCAGCATACATTCTCGCGAGGTACGAGCCCAAGGTTTATGAGAAAGACGAGGCAGAAGAGTTAGTGAAATTCGCAAAGGACGTCATTAAATTTGTGGGGGTTCTTGCAGATGAATTCGAGAGAAGAATTAGTGAAGAATATGATAAGAAAGGGGAGAGAGAGGTACATCATGATTAAAAACTATCGGAAGTATCTTCCCGCAATAGAGAGGGCATGCAGGGAGATTTTTGGAGAGTGTGAAATGTACATTTTCGGGAGCGTCCTAATGGGAAAATTTACAGCGGGAAGTGACGTTGATGTTCTGATAAAGGTCAAAGAACTTCCAGATGAAACCGATATCAGGGAGAAAATTGAAGAGCTCGCGGAACTCCCCGACGATCATCCTTTTGAGTTCCACGTAGTTGATGAGGAAGGATTTAAGTACTACAGGGACGTCCTAAAGGCAAGACTGGTTAAGATAAACTCTTCAAAAACTTCTCAATCTCCTTAACAAGGAACTTCATTGCCTCACCTAAGTTCTTCTTGCCATTAGCTCCAGCAGCCCCAGCGTGGCCTCCGCCGGAACCCTCAATTATCGGCCCAACCTTCTCCATAATTTTGCCGAGGTGAAGTCCCCTCTTAACGAGGTAATCCTTGGCCCTCGCCGAGATTCTAACCCCACCTTTATCGCTACCGACTATAGCAACGTCAGCCCCCAACTGGAGGAAGACCTTACAGGCTAGAGCCTCGTACGCAGAAACTTTTGACGTCACAACGACGAACTTTCCCACTTTGTGAATCTCCATCCTCTGGCAGGCCTTAAGAATGGCCATTCTCTTCGCCTGCTCCGTATTTTCATCGCTAACTGGAGCGACAAGCTGAGAGATTTCAGGTATTGAGAAGTCGTAGAGATTTAGTATCTCGTACACAGTCTTGAAGGTCTTAGCGTTTGCATACCTGAAGTTCGATGTATCCGAGATTATTCCGGCAAGGAGAACTTTTGCGGAATCCTCATCCCTGTACTTGAATTTTTTGAAAAGCTCCCAGACTATCTCAGCTGTAGAAGTTCTCATAGGGTCAATGACCGCTATGTCCGCGGGTATCGGATTTTCCTTCTCGACGTGATGATCAATGATAACTATTGTGGATGATGCAGGAATTTCAATTGGCTCGAGCTGCTCAAGGGATGAGGTATCAAAGATGAACACAATCCTTTCATCTATCTTGGGGTTCTTCTCTATTGGAACCCTTGAAAGTGCTATCAATCGCCTTGAATAACTAGCCACGCTCTGGGCGACACCAATCCTAACTCGAGTAAACCCCAAGGAGAGGAGAAAGTTTGAGAACGCTATCGCGGAACCCAAAGAATCAGGATCGGCGTTGTGATGACATAAAAGTATTATTTCCTCATCCCTCTCTAGGTTCTTCAGTAAATTTTTCAGCTTCCTCTCCCCTTTCATCTGATTTCCTCCTTAGATACCTCTCAACTGCCTCATAGGCCTTATCTATGGCCTCTTCAATTAAGGAATCAACGTCAACCTTGACAAATATTGGAACTTCGATAAAAACCTCTATCTCTAAGTCAAGGGTCTCACCATGGTTTATCCTTGCGGTAACCTCCATATCCCTAACTTCGCTCTTCGCGAGATGATCAAATATATAGTCAATTATAACCTCCTGGGCTATGCTACCCACTTCAATCAACTCTTCTTCACTTAACTTCGGAAGGCCTATGTGAACGACCTTCTTCATCAATACCACCAAAAATAAAGAAATCAGCCGGCAGTTGGCGGCCTTAAGGCTGCCTGGATCTTCTGGGTTAACTCCTTAACCTTCTCGTTGATCTTCTGCTCTTGCCTGTTGAGAGCGTTAAGCCTGACCTCAAGGGTTTCAACTTTCTCTTTGAGCTCTTGGAGGGCTTTATCTTTTGTAGTCTTAACTATTAGAGTTCCAACGGTCTTGTAGATGACTGCATCATCTGGCAACTTCTCTATCTCTTCCAAAGCCTTCTTTGCCTCTGTAAGGTCAGCCTGAACTTTCTGCTTCTGCTGGATTACAAGCTGAAGTTGCTGCTGATAGCTCTCAAGCTGACCGAGCATGGCCTGAACCTGGGGAGGAATGTTCTGCATTTTAACATCCCCCAGCCTATGTTAAGATTGCAACTTAAGAACCTTACCGAATTCAATGTTTATCGTCTCTGGGGACCTCCAGATGTAGGCCCCCTCACCCTTATCTATAAATGCTCTTAAACCAGCAGGAACGCCTTGGCTCTCGTATATTGCCGATTGAACGTCAGGATCGTTGTAAAGTAGTAAAGTGGGCCCAGGAATCGAGAGAACTTGATCCAATGGATACCTTGTCCCTAATATGGCAACCCTTCTCCTTGCAGGCCTCGTTAGGAGGGGCAACCCAGCATTGCCGGCCCCAGTGAAAGTTAGAACGGCAACGTCGTAAAGGCCGTAAACAACCCTCCTCTTATCTTCCATTGCCGCAGCCAGAATAAGAAAGGCCATTCCAGTTAGCGTCACGCTGTTCAACCCGCTGAGATCTATAAGCCCACTCTCAGGGATCCTAACTGGATCTCCGGAGAAGAGCATCTCGTCGAGGTCAGTATAGCCCTCCAAGATTACCTCGCTGTAGTTCTTCTTGGCCCTGACTGCATCCGCTATGGAATTAACCTTTCCGGTTACGAAGTCAGCGTAGAGCTTATCGGTCGAAGCAGAATCAAGCTCATAAATCGTCTGGACTATTGTAACGGCCGAGTATGGATCTTTTATTATGCCCATCCTCGCCATCTTCAAGGGATCCAATCCAGCGGGATTTCCCTCTTCTATTCTAAGGACACTCTCGAAGAGTCCAGTTGGGAAGTGGCCAGAGGTGTCAAAGACAACTATAGAGTAACCCTTCTCCTTGTACTGGGCTAAGAGGTATTCCATGACCTCCACGGGATCATCATCTATCCCTATCACCTTCAATGTTCTTCCATGGTAGATTGGGTCGTAGTACACAACACTATCATTTTCCAAGATCTTCACGGCAAGCTTAGAAACCTTCATGACGGTCCACCTAAAAAGTGTAATAAAAGAAAAATATACGGCTTTCGCTCAGAAGAGATCCTCGAGTTTAACATCGATCTTGTCCGGGATGAATGGAAGAACGTGCCTAGTTGTCTTAGGAGAGAACACTTCACCCTTCTTCACGAGCTCCATGACTTCCTCCTTCGTTGGGGCCTTCCTAATGAAGATGTAGTCTATCTCTCCCTTCTCCATGTCCGCCTTGGCATCTTCCTTAAGGCCGTAGTAGACAAGCTCTATCTCCCCGGCCTGATCCATCTCATCCAAAACCTTGCTTACCTTCTTCTGCTCCTCAAGCTTCCCTGGGATCGCATAGCTCTTCTCACCGACGAGGGCAAATGCTATCTCTCCTTTCTCAGCCTTTTCTTCAGCCTCAGGATCCTCAATCACCTCTAGACCCTCGGCCTTAAGCCTCTCTATTACCTTGTTAACGTCTCCCTTAAATGCAGGATACCATGTGTAGACTTTAACCCCTTCATCAAAGTAGTCCAGAATTACAGAGGGAGCCCTCTTTGCGCCGAGCTTCTGTAGACCAGCCCAGCGGTGGTGACCGTCAACTATCAAGTACTCATCAGTTCCTGGGATCTTAGCTAGAAGCATCGGCTTCCAGAATATGCCACTACCGGTAACGCTCTCTATGAAGTCCTCAAGCTCCCTCTGGACGAGCTGCTCGTGCGGCTTCATTTTGTCAAGCTCAATAAACACGTATTCAACTTTCTTAACTGGAATGTCATACTTAGGAACCTTCTCGACACCCATGACAACCACCACTATTTCAAATCTATAAAATGTATTAAAGCTTTGGGGAACATTAATTGTCATTTCGCGTACATCAGCTTAAGCCTGTAAGAGTGCCTCAGACACTCCTCACCCATCATCTTTAGGATATCCCTAACGCTACCGTTAGCCTGGGCCGAGAGCTCCAAGTATATTCTAGCTAACAGCTCCTCCGCAATTATGGCTTCCCTTATAAGCTCTTCAAGCGACGAAGGCCCATCCCTTATCTCGGGAAATACTAGCTCTCCCTTTAAGTTGAGATCAACTGTCGATAGGGTTTTCTGATGCCTAAGGCTTTCCTAGGCCAAGAGCTGGAAAATATCTATCAGGGGAGGATCTTCTTGATTTGCAAACATCTCTCCAAGCTTGTACAAATTGTAGAGCTTCCTCTCTATTGCCATCAGCTCGTCCCTCATTCTACCACCTTCAGATAATCAATTAATCTTGCGACGCTGTCTAAGACCAAATCTGGCCTTATGTTGAGCTTTTCAATATCGTTCAGGGTGTGAACTCCGGTTAGAACCATTATCGCCTTCATTCCAAACTTTTTAGCGAAAGCTATATCAGTATCAAGCCTGTCCCCAACCATCCAGATCTCCTCTACACCGAGCTTCTCCTTGACTATCTCGTACATGGGCTCATTAGGCTTGCCAATTATCAGAGGTTCTACCTCCGTGGAAGCCTTTAAAGCGGCAATTATTGAGCCTGCCCCAGGATAGATACCCTCCTCCCCTGGGAACGTTGTGTCGGGGTTCGTCCCTATGAACTTAGCCCCATTCCTTATCGCCAGGGTCGCGTACTTGAGCTTCTCATAGGTTAGCCTGGGATCGAGGCCAACGACCACGTACTTAACTTCCCTCCATCCACCCTTTCTGGCATCTTCTACCGTAACGAGACCCCAGCCAAGCTTATCCATCTCCTTAACTAAGCCCTCACCGCCAACGACGAATACCTTCCCTGGGTTAAAGTGCCTCTCCATGTAAAGCCTAGTGGCCAAGCCAGATGTAACAATTCTATCCGCGGGAACCTCTATCCCCATCTTAGCCAACTTTTCCCTGTACATTTCCGGTGTTTTCGTTGAATTGTTGGTTAAGAAGAGGAAAGGCACGTTATTTTCCTTCAAGAACTCCACTACTTCCTTGGCCCCAGGTATCGGCTTATTGCCCCTGTACAAAACCCCATCCATATCAAAGATTACCCCTATCATCCTCAACTCCCAAAGCCTCTCCTTGAGCCTACTTTTAAACATGAGCATTGCGAAATACTTTTAAGTTACCCTCCGCTAAGGTGAACAGGCATTCTAATTAAGGAGGGATCAAAATGGCGAGGAACAAGCCACTCGCGAAGAAGCTCAGGCTCGCAAAGGCCCTTAAGCAGAATAGGAGAGTCCCGGTTTGGGTTATAGTTAAAACCAACAGGAGAGTTCTCACCCATCCGAAGAGGAGATACTGGAGGAGAACAAAGCTGAAGGAGTGAGGTGAGGAAAATGCCCATCGAGGCTGGTCAAGAGGTTATATTCACCGTCCCGATTAGGAAGATCAAGAAGATAGTGCCAAGGTGGAAGAGGGCACCGAGGGCAGTGAAGTTCGTTAGGGAGTTCGTGGCAAGGCACGCAAAGGCCCAGGAAGTTATCATCGATCCGAAGGTTAACGAGAAGATATGGGAGAGGGGAATTGAGAAGCCACCAAGCAAGCTCAGGGTCAAAGTTAAGGTTGAGGAGGAAGAGAGGGAAGAGGGCAAGGTTAGGATAGCCTACGTAACCCTTGCCTGATTTCCCCTCTTTAATTTGGAGGGGAAGGGATGCACATAGAGAGACTCGATTTCGAAAACTCTCCATATTTAGGCGTATTTGGGGTAGCAACTGATAGGGTAGTGTTGGTTAGGGAAGGTCTTCAGGAAAAGAAGTTAGAGGTTATTAGGGAAGTTCTGAAAGTTCCCGTTATTGAAGCTAGCATTATGAAGTCCAGAATTATTGGGATCCTCGCGGCCGGCAACTCAAATGCGATAATTGTTCCTTGGTACATCTGGGATACCGAGCTCGAAGAGATAAAGGGAAAGTTTAAGGAATATGGAATTGATACTGAGATAGTTCCCTTCGAGACCAAATACACCGCCCTCGGAAACCTAATCTTGGCTAATGATAAGGCAGCCCTTGTCAGCACTAAGTTCTCGAGGGAAGAGGCAAAGAAGATAGGGGATATTCTGGGGGTTGAGGTTGAAAGGGGAGTTATTGCTGGTCTGCATGCGGTTGGAAGCGCCGGAGTTGTAACGAATAAGGGAGGATTAGTTCACCCCGAAGCAAGCGATGAAGAGTTGAAGTGGCTGAGCGAACTCTTCAAGGTTGATGTGTACGTTGGAACCGCAAACATGGGTGTTCCCTACGTCGGCTCATGCATGCTTGCCAATTCAAATGGCGTAGTTGTTGGTCACCTCACGACTGGTCCCGAAATAGTTAAGATTGAGGAAGCCCTTGGCTTAATCTGAGGAGGTGAGGCCAATGAATGTTAAGGTCTTCCGCGTCCTCGGGTACTTTGAGAAGAACGGAAAGAAGTTCAAGTTCACCAAGGAGTACAGGGCAGTTAAAGAATCTGATGTAAGAGAGCTCGTCTACTCCGACATAGGAAGCAAGCACAAGGTCAAGAGGAACAAGATATACATTAAGGAAATCAAGGAAATAAAGCCCGAGGAAGCCGAAGACGTTATAGTTAGGAGGCTCAGCCTCGAGCTCTAACATCATTTTTTGGTGAGGATGATGAGCCAGAAGGAGTTGGAAAAGCTAGCGTACGAGTACCAAGTGTTGCAGGCCCAGGCCCAGTTATTAGCCCAAAACCTCGAGCTTTTGAACTTAGCTAGGGCCGAAGTTCAGACCGTTAAGGAAACCCTTGAAAACTTGAAGAAGGTGGAGGAGGAGAGGCCCGAAATCCTTGTTCCCATTGGGGCTGGCTCCTTCTTGAAGGGCGTTATAGTTGACAAGAACAATGCGATAGTTAGCGTCGGTAGTGGGTACGCAGTGGAGAAGAACATCGACGATGCTATTGCATTCCTCGAGGAGAGGATTAGGGAGTATGATGAGGCTATAAGAAAGACTCAAGAAGCCCTAGCGGAGCTTGAAAAGAAGGTCGGAGAGGTTGCAAAGAAGGCTCAGGAGCTCCAGCAAAAGCAGGCAATGAGCTTCTCCGTTAAAAAATGATTCTCTTTTAGTTTCATTTCTGAGGCAGTGAAATTTTTATACCTGTCAGGTATTATACCTAGTGGGTATAAATTATGAAGTTCTACGATAGGGAGAAGGAGATCGAACTACTAAGGAGGGCCTTGAGAGTCGCTATTATTGGACGGAGGAGAGTAGGAAAGACCAGACTCGTGGAAGAGGCCCTCAACCCAATAACATTATTCGTTCCCGCCGAGAAGAACGAAGCCCTTATCTGCGAGGACTGGATAAGGGAAATCAGAGAGAGAAGATACATTCCAGAGATGAGATCAATGAGAGATATCGTTGAGTTCCTCATGAGAGAGGGAGAAACAATATTCATAGACGAATTCCAGAACATTCTAAAGGTCAATCCAAGCTTCCTGTACGACCTTCAAAGGCTACTCGACAAATACAGAAATTCAAAGGTAGTAGTCGCTGGCTCCCTCATAAGCATGAGCAAAAAGCTACTTGAAGACTACAAATCCCCACTGTACGGAAGGTTTGACTACGTGATAAAACTCAGGGAGTTAAGCTTTGAAACAGTCCTTGAAATAATGAACGACCTGGGGTATGGAGTTGAAGAGGCCGTCACGATGTGGGCATTCTTTGGAGGCGTGCCAAAGTACTATGAGACATTCGAAAGGTTTGGGGTTGAAGTTGAGGAATTCATAAGGCTCATGTTCTTTGAGGATCCTTACCCAATGTACCCAGAAGTCATGATGATGCTCAAGGAGGAGTTTGGAAAGGAGTACAAGATGTACTTCAGCATCCTTCAAGCGATAAGTGAGGGACACATGACCCTGGGGGAGATTTCATCTTACTTATCAACTAAAAGCACTAACCTAACCAAGTACCTCCACGCCCTGGAGAAGGACTACGAGCTGGTGTACAAGAGGAAGGACGTGTTTGGAAAGGGAAGGTATAGGTACTACATCTCCCAGAATCTTATCAACGCGTGGTTTAGGTTTCTTTACAGGAACTCATCCAAGGTAGAGAGGGGTGAGCTGAAGTTTGATAGGGGGGAAGTTATGGCCTTCATTGGAAAGAGGTTTGAGGAGCTCGTTGAGGTTTTTGTCCCCAGGATAGTAAGCTTTGAGGTTATAAGAACGGGAAAGTTTTGGGGGAAGTTCCCCGATGGTAGCCCTTTCGAAATAGATGTAGTGGCCTTAGGGAGGGATGACATTGCATTCTTCGAAGTTAAGTGGGAAGAACTGAACAGAAGAGAGGCAGAAAGAGAACTTGAACTCCTTAAAAAGAAAGGCGAAGCCATAAAGGACAGAAGAAGAAAGCATTATTACCTTGTAGCTAAAAGGATAAAGGAGAAGGTCGAGAATACTTACGAGTTCAGCGAGTTACTGCAACTATCTTGATTATATCGTTGAACTGCAACTCATAGTCCTCCCCGATCCTCCTCTTCGTCCTTGCATTTATCGCGTAGAGGAAGCCCTTGCCGAGATCTGTGTGAACCTTAAATGCCAAGTCCCTTGGCGTTGAACCCTTCTTCATCAGGAACACGTGGGGTAGAACGTTACCGAACTGGTCGGTCAGCTTATTCTCATCTTGAACCGGATAAACTGGGATTAGCTGGAGGAGCTCAAAGACGGCCCTGTTTATGACCTCCTGAACCCCAGTAGAGCCAAACCTGTCTAGCACCTTTTCCTTGATCATCTTAAGAGCCCTCTCCTGCTTGCCGCTCATCGGCTTTAGAATCTTGAAATCGGAGCTCCCCGGGATGTAGTCAATGAAGCCCGCCTTTGCAGCTTTCCTCAGTGTAAGTTCAGCTGCAGCGGATGTTGGAACCACTATGTAGCCCCTCTTCTCTCCCTCCTTCTTTAGCCTCTCGATCTGTTCATCGCTCGCGGCATCAGCCTTATTCGCCGCTATTATCATGGGCTTGTTTATCTTCCTTATTTCACTCGCAAACGAAAGGAGGTCTTCCTCACTCCACTTAGTGGGGTCATCGCTCAAGCCAAGCCTGTGCATGGCCTCCCAAACATCATTTTCCGTAACTCCTATTCCGCTTAAATGCTCAGCTATGGCCGTCTCAAGCTTCATCTTCTGCAACTTTATCCTCTTAGCGAACTTATCCCATCCCTTGCTGAGTATCCCATAGATCCAGTAGTCTATCTCCTTCCCAAGGAACTCTATGTCCTCAACGGGATCATGATAATCCGTGGGCTGTCCCTCCGCATCGGTCTTCCCGGTGGCGTCGACGACGTGGATTAGGGCTGAGGCCATTCTCAGATCATCGAGGAACTTGTTACCGAGCCCCCTGCCCTCGTGAGCCCCGGGGACTAGACCGGCAACGTCAATCATCTTTACTGGAATTAGTGCTTTCCCGTCCCTGTACTCGTAGTTCTGAGGATTTGGGGTGCAGTTCAGCTCTTTGCATGGGTGATCCGCTATGGCGTACGTAACCCCAACGTTTGCGTCTATAGTAGTGAATGGATAATTCGCTATGTCAACGTCAACTAACGTTGCCGCCGAGAAGAAAGTTGACTTCCCAACGTTTGGCTTACCGACGACACCTATCTCCATTTTATCCCCCTTCAAGAATTAACGTGGAGGTATAAAAGGTTAGAGCACGGGGCACCTTCTCAAAACAACACCAACTGAAATCCCCACGACAAGACCTATTATCAGGGCGAGAATTGAATACTGGTAGCCGTAGGAAGTTTCCCTAACTACGATCTTCCTCTCCTTAGTTAGCGCGCTTATAACTGATTTAGCGTTCTCGGTGAGAACTTGTGTGTAGGGCTTGTCAACCCATAGGACGGTTATGTTTGCGACAGGGAGTCCAAGCCTCTCCGAGAGCTTGAAGGCAGCGTTCTTTAAGGTTTCTGGAGTGCCTTGGTCATAGACTACGATGTCTGCTTTAACCGAGGAAAGCTCATCAACGCTCTTCGCAGGAACTTCTGCTTCGGGCTTTATTGAGGATACTACTCTAATGCCAAGCCACTCCAGTGCATACTGCTGGGAGGGGAGCTCTATGACGGCTTTCGTGCCGTTGAGAACGCCAGCGTAGGCATCCATTATCGCCTCGACTTTAAGCTTGAACTCATCCAAGCTCCTTGGATGAAGGTTTAGGGCATCTGCGGTGGCCTCGGCCATTGCCAAAGCGTTCACGGGATCGAGCCATATTCCGTGGGGATTGTTCTTGCCAGTGTACCACCTTTCAGGGAGGTAGCGGAAGCCGTACCTCCTGTAATCGTCAATAGTGAGGACTACCCCAGGAATTTCCCCCTCCTTTTTGAGCTCGACTATCTTCATCTCGGCTGGAAGGTGGCCCGTTGTTACGATAACGGCTGCTCTCTTGAGTAGCTTAATTTGATCGGGCGAAAGCTGGTATTGGTGGGGTTCAACTCCTGGAGGAACAAGGTAGATCACATCGACGCTGTCGCCAAGGGCTTCCTTGATTATTGAGGCTAGGGGAGGGAGGCTTGTCACTACGAGAGGCTTTTCCTGGGCAGTTACCGGCGTGAGGAGAACAAAGATCAGCATGAGGATTAACGCTTTCTCCTTCACCTTCACCACCTGAGTTAGGTTGACCTAATTGGTATATGGGACTTTCGGATCTGATAGAGGAAAGGGGTATCACGGCGAGTTCCTAGGCTCATGGAAGGCTAAATCGTGCCTAGACAGGAGGATTTTCTCCCTGATTGGAACCCTAGGGAAGTCGGAAGGAGTAACGGTAGACTGCCACTTAATTTCGACGCCAAAATACTTGGTCACGAAATCAACTTCTTTGCGTGCTACCAGATAGTACGTTGGATAAGCCCGGCTCAAATGCTCACCAACTATGCCCTCAACGATCTTTGAAGTAGACTGTTCTCTGGGTGCTGTCTTTAGAAAGGTTTAAATATTTTCGTTGCATGTTCTTACTTAAGCGTCATTAATGTTCAGGTTTACAAACCTTCAGAAGTCATAGAACTTCTAACTATAATAAAAAAACTCCTCACGGAGATTGAGAACGATTGAAACTGAGCAGAACAGTAGTCCTCGAGAGTTATCCACTAACGAGGAGAAAGTTCAAAGCAGTGAAAGAAATTTATGAGGATTATTCTGGATTATTACTAATTCTGACTGAGTACGCTTTTGAAAATAAGATTAGGAATCCAATCAAGCTCAGGAGTTCAATTCCAGATGAAGTAAAAGAGGAGTATGAACTGCCGAGTCACTACTATTACACTGCCTGCCAGGATGCTGTGACGAGGGTGAAGGGTTTTCTTGAAAAGAAGAGGAAGGGTAAAGCTAAAACAGAAAGGCCAGTAGTTAAAAATGTTTCCTTGTGGCTGGATGACGTCCTGTGGGACTACAAGAGGTTCCCCCAATTCAATACCCTCAAGAACGGTAAGAAAATATTAATAATCCGGTTAACGACCAAAAGAAGACCAATAAAACTTCCACTAAAACCACACAAACTCTTCTTCAAGTATTTGAGTGAGGGGTGGAGGGTCAAGGCGGGAGTGAAACTCAAGTTAGTTGAAGAGGAGAGGAAAGTCCTCGCCTACTTTACCTTTGAGAAGGAGTTTGATGAACCCGAAGTTACGGGAAGCTTTATTGCAGTGGACTACAATGCTGACAACATCTCCTTTGGCAATCACGACTTCCTAGTCCAAGTTAAAACTGGCTTGGGTAGAATGACCAGATTTTACTCCGACGTTAGGAGGGAAGTTCAGAGAACGCACTTGACTGGTTGGAAGAAGAAACTTCCCTCAAGAAAAGGAAGAGAACTCCTCAAGAAGTTTGGTCAAAGGAAAATGAACAGGAAGGTTGACTTGCAGAGAAAGCTCGCCTTAAGACTCGTTGAACTTGCCGGAGAGTTGAACGCTACAATAATCCTTGAGGCAATTCCAAAGAACTTCAACCAGAAAGTGGTTAAGAGGAGAAGGAAGAGAGAGAAGAAGTTGAGGAATATTCTGCACAATATTGGGATGAATAGTTTTCAGCGGTTTGTTTTTGAAAAGGCGGTCGAGCATGGTGTTCCCGTTGTTTTTATAAATCCTGCATACTCTTCACAAGTTTGCCCTAATTGTGGAGCGTTTAGGGTTAAGCCCAATGACGACGCACTGCGTCAGAGGGCTTTCACTTGCCCTGTCTGTGGATTCACTGCGGACAGGGATTTTGCTGCTGTGTTGAACTTGCTGGGGCTGTTTCCGTTCAGCCCAAAGGCTGATGAACCACCAGCTGAGGGCTCGGTGAGTCCCGTGACGCTGGTGGCTGAAGCCAACCTCCTGCACCAAAAAAACTCCTTGGTAATAATTAGTCAGGGATTGAAACGACAGTAGGTGCAGGAGGAAACGGAGCTTAGGGTTTACTTTTCAATTCTAAAAGCGATCTCTGAGAGAAATAGGAGGCTTAAGGAGATCGCCAACTATCTCGGGCTTCCCGCCAGGAGCGTTTATCCCTACATCGACACCTTGATGAGGCTCGGTCTCGTTGAGAAGGAAACTCCTACACTGGGTAGCAGGAAGGTTAGCCTGTACAGAATAGCCGATCCGGTATTGCTAACTTGGTTCACCTTTAACGTACCCTCAACTTGAGAAGATATCCCGGGAAACTGCAAGCCTTGCGAATCTGTACAAGGTTTTCTCGAGAAGATTTGAGGATTTAGCAAGGGAGTTCTTGATATTGAGAAGCCCCATAGAGTTCAAGAAAATTGGAAGGTGGTGGTTCAAGGGAGAGGAGATAGATATCGTTGCGTTGGACAAAAACGTTGCCTATCTAATTGAGGTTAAGTGGTCAGATTTAAGGGAGAAAGACGCTAAGAAAGCCCTATCTCCTTAAAGGAGAAAGCCAAGAAAGTCAGGTTTAGGGGTGACATTAGACTTGGGCTGATTGCAAGGAGCGTGGAGAATAAAGATGAGCTTAGGAGCGAGGGCTTCCTTGTTTGGGATCTCTCTGATGTAACTCCTTAAGCTTCTTGCTGTAGGCTTTCCATTCTATGTGGTCATCCCACGCCTCGAATGACTCTTCCCTTGAGCTTTCAAGCCATCTTTCAAATTCCTCGAACGTCATTCCGTACTTAGTTTCAAAAGCCTTTATCTTCTCTTTAATCTTTGATGCCTCCATCTTCATCGTTCGCCCTACGCTTGTTTTCCTAATATCTGTTTCCGCTACCTGTTGTAGTGCAACAGGTGCGGTTGGTCTCACGCTCCCGCCCACATTGGGGCCACCGACCACCTCAAACAGGAGGTCATGGGCCTCAAGGCAGAACGGAAACGGCCCTGGAGAGATTACACTAAAAACTTCAAAAAACTTACGACCACAAAAACAAACAAAAATACCAATCAGAGAACAGCCTGTCGATGAACTTCATCTAATCACCATTATATCTAATCAAGACTATATATAAAGAAGTTTCGAAAAGTCACTCACGGGCATGCTTGAGGACGTGGAAAACCTCTGCCTTTATTATCTCAAGGCCGGTCTTTACTGCGTTAACGCTCCCTGGGAGGGCAAACACTACGACAACCCTGTTTCTGCCCCTAATAATGCCTGCGGTAGCCCTCGTCAGGATTGCCGCACTCCCTATCTCCTCATAGCTCTTCAGCCTGAATATCTCGCCAAAGCTAAGTTCCCTGTCAAATAACGGCCTTACGGCCTCTATGGTTACGTCTGTAGAAGTAATTCCAGTCCCTCCTGTCGTCACGACGACATCTGCTCCCTTTCTAATGGCTTCAAATAAGGCCAACAAGATCTCAAGCTTGTCATCTGGGACTATCTTGTAGTGGACGTTTTCACCAAGCTTAGAAAGCTCCTCCACGATTAGTGGGCCTGCCTTATCTTCCCTTTCTCCCCTAGCTCCCTTATCGCTGACCGTTATTACTCCGAACTTAAACGTCCTGGGGGCCTCTTTTTTGTGCTCTTCAACTCCCATCATATCACCAAAATCCCTTCATCAAAACCTTCTTATATCTCTTTTCGATGAATATCTTAACGGTGATCTCATGAGGCCTAAGGTAGCCGTTCTTTTCAAGATGAAGAGCAAGCCACTTGAAGAGTTGAAAAGGTACACTGATGTTGACGTTCTCCTCTATCCTAGCGAGGATGAGCTCGCCGAGAGAATAAAGGAGTACGACGCGATAATAGTTTCACCCCTCAATAGGATTACAAAGAGGGTTTTGGAGAGAGCTAAGAAGCTGAAGGTGATAAGCTGCCACTCTGCGGGCTACGATAACGTTGACGTTGAAGAGGCAACGAGAAGGGGAATATACGTGACCAAGGTTTCTGGAGTTCTCAGCGAGGCCGTAGCGGAGTTCGCCGTTGGTCTAATCATAAACCTAATGAGGAAGATACACTATGCAGATAAGTTCATCAGGGAAGGCAGGTGGGAGAGCCACAGGGTAGTCTGGAGCGGGTTCAAGGAGATAGAAACGCTCTACGGCAAGAAAGTTGGTATAGTTGGAATGGGAGCCATCGGAAGGGCCATAGCAAAAAGGCTGATTCCATTTGGGGTTGACCTATACTACTGGTCGAGGCACAGAAAGGAGGACGTGGAAAGGGAGGGTGTGAAGTACCTGCCCCTAGATGACCTCTTAGATGAAGCCGACATAGTAATCCTAGCTTTACCACTCACTAAAGAGACGTATCATATAATAAACGCCGAGAGAATCGAGAAACTAAAAGGGAAGTACCTTGTCAACATTGGAAGGGGAGCCCTGGTAGATGAGAAAGCACTAGTGAGGGTGTTGAAGGAAGGAAAGCTGAAAGGCTATGCAACTGACGTCTTCGAGGAGGAACCCGTTAAAGAGCATGAACTATTTGAGTATGAATGGGAAACCGTCTTAACACCGCACTACGCCGGACTGGCAAAGGAGGCATTGGAAGATATGGGCTTTCAAGCAGTCAAAAACCTTCTCGCTATTCTAAGGGGGGAGATTCCCAAAGACTTGGTGAATAAGGATGTTGTTAAGGTCAGGCCCATAGAAGAAGTCAAGATGCTGGAGGGATGAAGATGATAGAGTTATTGAAAAAGCTAACCCAAACCCCAGGGATCTCCGGCTACGAGGAAAAGATCAGGGAAGTAATTATAGAGGAGCTAAAAGACTTCGCCGATTACAAGGTCGACACCATTGGAAACCTGATAGTGGAGCTCGGAGAAGGAGAAGAAGAGATTCTCTTCATGGCGCACATGGACGAGATTGGCCTCTTAATTACGGGCGTAACCCAGGATGGGAAGTTGAGGTTTAGGAAGATCGGGGGCATAGATGACAGGCTGTTGTATGGAAGGCATGTGGATGTCATAACCGAAGATGGAAAGGTAGACGGTGTCATTGGAGCTATTCCTCCCCACCTAAACGTCAGAGGGGACAAGGGAACCAAGCCTTGGTATGATCTAGTCATTGACGTTGGGGCGGAAAGTAGAGAAGAGGTTGAGGCATTAGGAATTAAGCCTCTCGACTACGCTGTATTCAAGAAGCACTTTGCTGTCTTAAACGGCAAGTACGTTTCAACTAGATCGCTTGACGATAGATTCGGGGTTGTTGCATTGATAGAGGCAATAAAAGCCCTTGTGGATCATGAATTCGAAAGGAAAGTTATCTTCGCATTTACGGTTCAGGAAGAGATAGGACTTAAGGGGGCAAAGTTCCTAGCGAACACCTACAGCCCTAAGTACGTCTTTGCCATAGATTCCTTCGCCTGCTGTAATGAACTAACGGGTGACGTTGCTCTTGGCAAGGGTGCAGTTATAAGGGCAGTTGATAATTCCGCAATATACTCAAGGAGCCTTACTAGAAATGTGCTTAAGATAGCACAGAATAACAGCATTCCAATACAGATCGGTGTCACAGGGGGAGGGACAGATGCCTCAGCCTTTCAGCATAAGGCAGAAGTCTTAGCTTTAAGCGTTCCAATAAAGTACCTCCACAGCGAAGTTGAAATGCTCCACCTAAAAGACCTTGAAGCACTGATAAAGCTCATAGAGGCAATAACATTCGAGCTCTAGGAGGGCCATCCATGATTGAGTACTTGGGCTACTTTGGAGTTGGAATTCTCGTTGGAACCCTCGCAGCGTTATTTGGCCTCGGTGGGGGTTTCCTCCTAGTTCCAATATTGAACATAGTCGGTGTTGAAATTCATCACGCGATAGGAACTTCAAGCGCAAGCATAGTGTTTACCGCGTTAAGCTCCTCCTACGCCTATCATAAGCAACGAAGGATACACTACAAGGCAGGCTTACTACTTGCAAGCACCGCCATAGTAGGAGCATATATAGGGGCGTGGCTCACCTCATTCATACCGGCAAGACAGCTAAAGGTCATCTTTGGGCTTGCACTTATCCCTGTGGCCTACAGAATTTACAAGAAGAAGCCCGTAGAGCCAACCCAAATTAAACTTGAAGATGTTAGGATAAACGAGAAGGTAATCCCACTAGGAGGCTTCTTTGCCGGAATTCTAAGTGGTCTCCTTGGAGTCGGAGGAGGGATAATAAATGTTCCTTTCTTGACTTGGCTTGGGATGCCGATACACTACGCCGTTGCCACCTCAAGCTTCGCAATAGTTTTCACCTCGACAAGTAGTGCGATAAAGCACTACTTCCTCGGCAACGTTGAAGTCCACTGGTTGCCTCTTCTGGTCCCGGGACTCATAGTTGGAGCACAGCTTGGGGCTAGGATAGCAAAGAGGATTAAGGCCAAAAGCTTGAAGAATGCCTTTGCTGTTGTAATGGTGATCCTAGCCTTGAGAATGATACTGAAGGGGCTCGGATTTGAGGTGCCGTGAGATGTTCAGTAAGGAGGATATCGAAGGGTTAGTCGTTCAAATAAGAAGGGAGCACGGACTGCCGGTTACTCCCTTTGAGATAGATGAGGTAAGGTACGACAAGGAAGAGGATAAGATGTTCATAATAGCCCACGACAGAACGGACAAGAGTGTCATAATCGGGAGTAGCCTAGTTATAGGCAAGCTCAAGGAGATCCTAGGCGTAAAAATGGTCAGCGTTTACACGACCTTGGACTTAACTCTCAAGAAAATGCAACTTGAAGAGAGCTTAAAGTTTGCCGAGGAATACGGCCTCGACTTCCTTGTCCCATTTATAAAGGCCGAATTCAACTTTCCTCCCAGGAAGTGGCCCTCTCGGAAAGAGAGCGTTAAGGGTCTCGTATTTCTGAGTTTTAATGCGAAAGCGTTGCTCGGTTTCGCCGATGCATTTGGAATAGAAAGTCAAGTTTATGGTGTTAGATATTCATTCCCCAAGCTGTCATTTACACCTGTGGACAGACCAGTAAGAGAAATCTTTTTCCCAGATGAGGAGTTTTTGGAAAGTTTGGTAGAGGATGAAGAAATAATATTCTCGGAGTTTACATTTCCAGCAAAGTTTGATAAAGTGGCATTAATAAATCCTATAAGATTTCTGAGAATAGGATACTTCGAGCTTAAGTATCTGTTCGGCGAATCTAGGCCAGCTGTCTTCAACAAGGTCGACTTAGTTGATTATGTCGTTAAGATGGTATCAGAAGGTCTCATGGAGGCAACTGATGGAGCAAGAATAATCAGGTGGGGCTGGAAGAGATGATAGTGGGAATAGCCGGCAAGATAGCTGCAGGTAAAACAACGGTAGCGAAGTTCCTTGAAGAGAAGGGATTCTGCAGAATAAGCTGCAGTGAGCCTCTTATCGATCTGCTAACGGGCAATACTGATAAGTATTCATGGGTTCCCAAAGTAGACTTCAAAGGAGAGCAAACTCGAGAGAATTTAATCAAGCTAGGCAGAATATTGAAGGAAAAATACGGAGAGGACATCCTAATACGGCTTGCAATAGACAAGCTTAGGCACTGTAAGAATATAGCGATAGATGGGGTTAGATCTAGGGGAGAAGCAGAGAAGATTAAAGAAATGGGAGGGATACTTATCTACATTGAGGCAAAACCAGTGATAAGGTTCGAAAGATTGAAGAAAAGAAATGCAGGTAAAGACAGGGAAATAAAAACACTCCATGATCTTCTGAAGTTTGATGAATGGGAGGAGAAGCTATATCAAACATCAAAACTAAAAGAAATCGCAGATTTCGTTATTGTAAACGAGGGATCACTTGAAGATTTAAAGGAGGAAGTTAAGAAGATTCTTCGCGAAGTATCCTTGTGAGGAGAACCCATTGCCTATCATCCCAGACTTCCCTCTCAGTTACCACCACAAGAGTTCCCCTATGAACTATCACCATGTCCCTAAGAGTCGCTAAGAACTTTAGAAGGGCATCAAAGCCATTGTACAGGGCTAAGTACTCAGGACAGTCTACTATCACTACGCCACCTTCGGAGGCCTGAAGATATCTTTTTGACAATTCCAACATTCTAGGGAGATCCGTTGGACTTATGTCACTCTCATAGTCAGAAATAGCCCTAGTAACAAAGTATTTGTACCACGCTTCAGGCGTCTGTATATTCCTAACAAAAGCTAATGCAGGAAAGTTTTCTAATTTCTGATAAATATTTTTCTTGAATTCCTCCACTGTAACTAGAAGAGAGCCAGACTTAAGTTCAGAAGCCTTATGGGGAGTTAGTCTAAAATACATCTCACTTCTGAAAACTTCAATAACCCCATATAATAATGTTAGAGTGAGGATAGTAGCTATCGTGAATCCAATAGGAGCAAACCACTTTATTGGCCTCAGAAATGGATAATCCATTTGATGAAGGCCAAGAAGGACAAGGGAGGATATTAGAAAGAGACTTTTTCTACCAAAAACTTCTTTTAATTTGATAATCATTATTCCGGAAAATGCCATGAAAAATCCAGAAACTCCATGAACTATACTTTTTACCACTAACCCTCCTGAATTCATATAATGGGCCAGGGCAAGTGTATAGCCGGCCAGAATAATCGGCGTTAATGACAGTAACCAAAATACGTAGAGAGAGGGCATTTCCCCTTCTTCCTCTATAAGAAGCGTTGTTGACGTTAGAAGAAGCAGTGTTGCTGTTAATGCCGTTGATATGTTGCTTAAGATATCAGAACCTAAAATATCACTGAGCGTATGCATGGCATATACAAGCAGGCCAACTCCTAAAATTACCGCAGAGGTTCGTCTAATTTTAAGGTATATCACGAAAAGCCATGAAGCAGCGATTATTTTAGCAAGTGTTGTTATTACCCTTGCAAGGGTAAGGATGTCCATACCAAATCACCCCATCATATACAACATATGTACAATAAATATTTAATCCCTCCTAGAGACTTGGTCACGATGGTTAGTAAACTCTTAGCTCTCGAAGCATACCCTAGGCTCAAAGACATAGACTTTAGACTACTTAGGGCTGTAGAGCTTAAGATGAGATACTATAAATGGGTTCCGTTAGAGGAAATAGCAAAATTCGCAAGAATGGACGTTGAAAGCGCAAGCCACCGATTAGGGAGGCTAGATAACTGGGGGCTGATAATTAGAAGAAGTGACATGGGATACATAGGTTACCAGCTAACAATACATGGATACGATGCCCTTGCAATAAGGGCATTTGCAAAGAAAGGGGTAATTGAAGCAATATCTACCACCCAAATAGGAGTTGGGAAGGATGCAGACGTGTACGTTGCTTTAACTCCCTCAGGAGAGAAGGTTGCAGTGAAGTTTAACAGGATTGGAGAGAGAACTAGCGCAAGGAAAGCGGGTTATCACAGTGATGTATTTGCAGACAAGCATCACAAGAGCTGGTTATACGTTTCTAGGTTAATAGCAAAGAAGGAACACGAAGCCCTTGTTTTGCTAAGCTCATTCGCTAAAGTTCCAAAGCCGATAGCTTGGAACAGGCATGCAATAGTAATGGAGTTCATTAGAGGGGTTGAGCTAGCAGAATTAAGGGACACGGACCTTACGAGAGAAGAAGCAAGTGAAATCCTGGGGAAAGTGTTAGATGAATACGAGAAGATAGTCAAGTTCGGAATAGTTCATGGGGACATGAGTGAGTTCAACATAGTATTAACCGAAGACAATGATATTTTGATAATAGACTGGGCCCAGTACTTAAGCTGTGCAAATCCCGAAAGCCTAAACTTACTGAAAAGGGACATAACTGTCCTTTTAAACGCCTTCCGGAGAAGGTGGGGCGTAAAGAGAGACTTTGATGAAGAATGGAAAAGATTTTATGAAGCATGGCTAGTTGGAAGAAAAGAAGTCAGCGAAGAAGAAGAACAAACTCCCCAGGATGCCTAATGACCAACGTTGTAACTTCGCCCTCCTGCTTCTTCTCTACGACTTCACCGTTTTCAACGCCCTCAACGTCTCCCTTAATGGCGACCTCTGCAGTGTTGCTTAAGTGGTTTCTGAACGTTATCTTGCCATCCTCATACCGAGTAACTGTGGCCGTTGAGTAAACTACCTCCACACTTCCATATTTGACGTTTACCGGCAGGAATAGAACTCCTCTATTCTTCATTTCAAGCTCTATAAGCTTAGGGAACTCAATTCCATTATAGCTTATCCTGCCCTTTACTGCATGGCCCCTTGGGTTGATGACAGCTAAGTAGTTGCCCCTCGGGATAACTATCATGTCCCTGTCGGTAACTTTGAAGTCCCTCTCGACTCCCTGCAACTCCAGAATCTTGTCAACGAACTTCCTGTGCATGTCGTGATAGCTTGAGAAGTACTGAAGCCTGAATCCCAAGATTACGGCAGAGCCCTTACCCTTCCTAACAATAGCTCCAACGACCTTGTCCTCAACCCACGCTATTGGCTCACCGCCCTTGACTTCCCTCACGACGTTTCTGACTATCATTCTATCAATCCCATCGGCATCAACGCTGACAAATGGAATTAGCCTGACATTATCTCTAGCAGGCTCTCCTTCAACTTTAACCCCCAAGAACTCTTCAAGCTTTCTGTACTCATTCAGGTTCTCATCCAAGTAGGGCAACATTGGAAGGATTACCAGGTTTCCTCCCTTCTCAACGTACTCCGCAAGCTTGTCTTGGACTTCCCTGCCCATGAAGTCTAAACTGTAAACCCAAATCTGCTCGTACCTGAGCATCTCCTCGACTGTAGTGTTCTCCAGATCAATTACATCAAAGGGAACATTGCTCATCGCCAGCAATGTGAGGAGACCCCTCTCTCCGAAGAGGTACTCATTGAGATTAACGCTCTCCTTGAAGTTCTCCGGCCTATGGCCCCAGAGGTTTAGGGCTTCATAGGGCTCGTACATCGCGAAGGCGACCTTTGCATTGAACGGCGAATACGCAAAGTCCTTATTAGCCTTAAGGAACTCGCCAATCCACTTTATTGGCTCTACATGTTGCCTTTCACTTCCATCAAGACCTATTGGAGAATATACATCCCAAGTAACACCGTTGTGAGATTCATAGCCTCTCGGATTCTCACCGCCGACATAGAGATAGTAGTTTATGTTGTGGATTCCCAGGGAGGGTAGCAGACCATAGAGGAGCTCGGCTTCATCTTTTTCTATAACATTGGCCAGTGATGACTGTGTTTCTATGCTTAAAGGAGGAGTGTTCAGCTTGTTTACATAGTACCTATACGTCCCTATCTTGTAGTACACATGGCCAAGCCTGTCTTCCTTAAAGTCAAAGCTCCTGTAGAAGGAGTACCAAAACTCAGTCCAAAGATGTATGTCCAGATTATTCTTCCTTATGTAGTTGTAGAAGTGCCTCCATGCCGCCAAAAGGAGGTATGGGTCGAGTATGCTTACAGGAACATCAACATACTCCTGAATCTTATGATATAGAGTTTTTACATACTCATTAGTCATCCAGATCTTGAAGTGGTGCCAATCGATAATCTTTGGCAGTGGCTCAGAGAAGTCCTTAGGTGGAGCTATCTCTGTGTAGTCCGAGAACTTGCCTTTGTACCTCTCCTCAAGCTGATCTAAGGAGAATGTTTCCCTGAGCCACTTGTGCCAGAGACCGTTCGGCTTAACTACAACATCATTGTAGTCCGTAAGAAACGCCTGGAATATCGTCTCCCAGTACGATGGCTCATCATCTATCGTGACGTTGATTATCGGTCCTCCCTTTGTGTATAGATAGTCCTTGATTATCGGGAACACCTGCTCGTACCACTTCATCACGTACCCCAGATAAGTGGGATGAAGGTATGTGATAGGGGGATAGTAGATGTCCCTGGGTAGGGGACCGTTTGGGCCTCTAGCAAGTATCTCAGGATGCTTGTTAATTAGCCACTCTGGAATGCCACCATTCTTCCACTCACCGCAGATGTAGGGACCGGGTCTTATGATAACGTAAAGACCAAGATCCTGTGCTAGCTCCAGAAAACCAATTAGATCCCTCTGAGGGTGAGTTTCCCCGATGAAGTCAAACTTCCCTTCTTCTGGCTCATGCCAGTTCCATGCAACATACGTGTCAACGGTATTAAGGCCGTGCTTTTTCATCTTCTCTAACCTGTCTCGCCAAGCATCTCTAGGAACTCTAAAGAACTGGAGGGTTCCACCATAGACAACGATTTTCTCGCCCTCAACAATGTAAAGCTTACCATCATGGGTGACCTTCATAGGTATCACCACCTGACGACTTTGTCAAGGAATCTCGGGTTATCTGGGTTCATTCCTCTCTTTACAGCCTTGTAATATGCCAGAAGTTGAATCACTGGAAGGGCCGCAACTGGGACTAGTAGTGAATCAACCTGGGGCACTTCTACATGGTAATTAGCATTTAGGCTTTCCTTTCCGACCACGAGAACTTTTGCTTCCTGGCCCTGAAATTCCTTGACTAACTTCTCATGCCAGTCAAAGGGATCGTTGACAAGCATAACTACAAGGGAGTTCTCGTCAGCTATGGACTTGAACCCGTGTCTTACCTCGAACATTTGATAGGCCTCGCTCCAGAAGATTGCCATTTCCTTCATTTTGAGCATCGCTTCAAGGGCCACTGGATACAGAATTCCAGAACCCAGGAATATAACATTAGAGAAGTCAAATTCATCAACTATATCCTTAATATACTCCTCCTTCTCAAGGACTCCTCTGGCAAGCTCTGAAACTTCTTCGGGGTTGAAAGTTGGATGACCATAGGACTCCCTCAGGAGCTGAAGGTATGCGAAGTAGAACGCAACGAAGGAGTGCGTCATTACAACGCTGTCCTCAGGGGTATTAACTATCAAGGCATAGTCAGCCTTCTTTGAGAGGCTACTCTCATAGGCCGTAAGTCCGAGCTTCTTAATATTTAGGACATCCATAGCCTTTAGTACTTCGGTTGTTTCACCTGACCTCGAGATTGCTACCAGAAGCTCTGGAGAGTCTATTGCATAGTACTCTTTGGAGTACATGAGCTCAGAGCATGGAAGGGCAAACCCTTTACCCCCAAGTGCATTGGTGGCCATTGCTAATAATTGAGAGAGGAAGTGAGAAGAGCCACAACCGATGTATAATATGTTCTTTGGTAACTTGACCTCATTCTTTATTAGTTCAAATGCCTCTTGAGCCTTAACTATTCCCTCAGGAGCCTTCCTAATCTCCTTTAGCGTTGCGTGCATTTTAGCCACCTCCTAATTTAAGCCTTAGCATAGAGCCAGCATGCTACCCAATGGTTTTTTTCGGCTTCAACCATTGGGGGTCTCAACTTGAAGCACTTGTCCATTGCCTTCTCACACCTAGGAGC